>JBDRLG010000133.1:0-21047 GCA_043813255.1 Candidatus Omnitrophota bacterium | reverse complement strand
AAATCGTAATTGTAAAATAACATCTGAGGGCTCCTTTCTATTTTCATACCCTCATTATATCATACCACCGTCGAGAATTTTGAGATTTTACCCGAATCTCCGACGACGAATTATTTTACTTGACTCGCTTGATTTAGGCTTTTTCGCAACAGGCTCTATATGCCAAAGAGCATTTGCGAAATGAATTTCTTCTTAGGCTTAGTTAAACCTTCCGTAATTATTTGGCTAAATCGTTCCCAAATAAAAAATAAAAAAATAAATATTCCTTTACAATATAGGTAAGAAAGTATTATAATATATTAGGAACTAATCTATTTACACTGCTTATGGTTAGGACAACTTTCGTGGAAAAATAAAAGAAAGGAGTTATTGCTATTATGATGGAACGAAGGAATTTTGTCCGTTGGCAAATTGACAGGCAAGTAAGCACCAAATTAGAAGGCGCGGAAAAACCTCTTACGCTTAAAGTTAATGATATTAACCTTAAAGGCGCCAGAATTTCTTTAAGACAAAGATTACCTCCTGATACTACCGTGAGATTAAATCTCCCTCTTTCTGAAGGATTTGTTTTAAATGTTGATGCTTTTATTGCATGGCATAGAATCGTTAATGAGGAAAATATGTATGGCCTTTCTTTTTCAAGAATAAGAGATAATGATAAAGAAAAATTATTCCAGTTTGTGCGTCAAGAGTTTCCCCGGGAAATAGAAAGGCATTGGTGGCAGGAATCTATAAATATAGATTCTCCGATAAAGGGGAAAGGAGGCCTGAATATGGAAGACAGAAGAATATTTGCCAGGTTCGCGGTAAACTTAAGGGTGAGGTTTTTAGCAGAGCAGGAAAAAAATGAAGGTTTAGCGCAATCAAAGGATATAAGCGCGAAAGGCTTGGGGTTGTTTTTAGTTAATAAACTGGCGAATAATTCTTCTTTGGAGCTTTGGCTTGAAATACCTGATAAAATGGAGCCTTTGTATATGAGGGGAAAAGTTATTTGGGCTGATAAAGTAGATTCTTCTGACAATTATAGGGTTGGAATTAGCCTTGAGAAAGCGGATTTTATGGGTTTATCCAGGCTTTTAAGGGTTTTGAAAGTTAAATAGTTAATGCTGAAAAACCCAGCATTAACTTGATTACAGGGATTTTTAAAAAGATTACAGCGATATGGGTTCAACGCTGTATTAATCTGTGTAATCTGATTTTTAATCGCTGTAATCATAGTTTCAGGGCTTTTGGAAACTAAATAAATCTTGACCACTAAATAAAGTTATGTTAGACTTTTTTTTCATTTTGTATCGGGTCTAAAGAGTTTAAATCTTTGCCAAAGGTATTAAGATAATTTCCAAGCTTGATTTTAGTATCATAGGATGATATAATTTAGTTCGTCTTAAATATTTGACAACCTAGAAGTATTATTGAAAAGTGACCTGCTCCATAGTATAAGCACATAAAAATTCTCTTACGATAATTTTTAAGTATACTACGGAGTTAATAATGTAGGGTATAAAACCTGGAAACATTATTAAGAAGCATTATTAAGGAGACAGAATGGCTATAAGAAAGATCATAGGTAGTTCTCTTTTATTCTTGTTATTATTTATTGTTAGTTGTGCTGTATTTGTTATAACAGGTTGTTCATCTAACAAAGAATCAGAAAAAACAGGTATAACAGTTTGGCACTGGATGACTGATAGAGATCCTGTCTTTCAGAAAATGGCAGAGGAATATGAGCAAAAAACAGGATTAAAAGTAGATTTTCAGCTTTACGCTCCTTCAGAAGCATATTCTCAAAAAGTCAGGGCTGCCGCTCAAGGCGATAATTTGCCTGATATTTTTGGTATTCTTGGAGAAAAAAGAGATTTCGCATCTTTTGTTAAAGCAGGGCATGTTTTAGAATTAACGCCTTATATGGAAGAAGCAGCGGGAGAATGGAAAAATAAATTTTTTAGTAAGGCACTGGCAGTAAATGAATTTTCTGCGGGGAATAGTTATGGAGTAAATCCGGGTATCTATGGCGTCCCTATTGATATTATGACTATTCAAATGCTTTATAATAAAGATTTATTTAAAGATTTAGGCCTCGATCCCGATAAGCCGCCGGTAACCTTTGAGGAATTTTTGAATATAGGAGAAAAAATCAAGAAGAATAAAATGCAAGGTTTAGTATCCGGATGGGGTGAAGTTTGGATGATTGACTGTCTGGCAAATAACTACGCGTTTAATATAATGGGAAAGGATAAGGTGTTGAATACTATAAAAGGAGAAGTGCCTTATACCGATCCGGATTGGATTAAAGTTCTGAGTTTGTTTAATCAAATGCAGGATTCAGGAATTTTGGCTACAGGTGTAGTTACGATGATAAATAAAAATGCTGAACAGCTTTTTGCCAATGGAAAAGTTGTTTTTGCTTTTAATGGGTCGTGGTGTGTTAACGTATATAAAGCAATGGATCCTGAATTAAATTACGCGGTAATGCTGCCTCCAAGAGCATCAGATAAATACCCGATGAGTATATGGGGAGGCGCGGGGTCTTCCTTTATGGTTAATGCCAAGTCTAATAATAAAGAAGAAGCGGCTAAATTTCTGAAATGGCTTACTGATAAGGACCAGCAGGTTTATTTGGCAAAAATGACAAATAATTTGCCGGCAAATAAAGATTCTTTAAGCAATATACCTGAAATCTTGGCAGAGTTTGCTAATGATATGGATTTGACAACTCATCCTAATACATGGGGTGTTTCAGAGTTTCCCGCGGTTATAGAGGCTTTTGATAAAGGGATTCAGTCCATAATAATAAAAGAAAAAACTCCTGAGCAAATCGCGTCTGAAGTACAGAAGATCAAAGAGCGCGAATTAGCTAAGAAGAAACGAAAATCTGTACGTGCGAACAAATGAGAATTAAATCAACTCTAGAAAACTATTTATTTGTTTTACCCGCGGTAGCAATCTTTTTGCTTTTTTATATCATTCCTTTTATCTGGGTATTTCAATTAGGCCTTTATGAGTGGGATGGAATAATGCCAACCAAAACATTTGTCGGGCTGGCAAATTTTATAGAAATATTCACCCAAGACAAAATTTGGTGGCAGTCAATGTTAAACGTCAGTTATATTACACTTATAGCTTTGACATTGCAGAACGTGCTGGCTTTTTTACTGGCATGGGCATGTGACCGTGAAATACGGCTTAAGAATTTTTACAGAGTAATATTTTTTATCCCGCCGGTTTTGTCTGAGGTGGTTGTAGGTTTGGTTTGGCAGTGGATTTTAGACGGGAACTATGGTTTATTAAATGGATGGCTGGTAAAGTTAGGGCTTGGTCAGTTCGTTCATAATTGGCTCTCAGACCCAAATACCGCTTTAACTACCGTTGCGGTAATACATTCTTGGAAAGGGTTTGGATGGGGGTTTTTAATATTTTTGGCTGGGTTACAGACTATCCCTCGGGAGCTTTATGAAGCATCTCGTGTAGACGGGGCAAACGCGTGGCATAGTTTTAAGAATATTACGATACCTTTAATGATACCTGTCGCGGTATTAGTTGCGATTCTTACTGTTTTGGGGACTATGCAGGCTTTTGTTTTAATTATCGCGATGACTGGCGGCGGGCCGGCTTACCATACTCAGGTTCCGGTCTTAAGGATATTAGGTTCTATGAGAGGCTCTTCGCGTTTTGGCTATGCCTGCGCTCAGGGAATTGTATTTGGAGCCATTTTAGTAGTGATATCATTTGTACAATACCGTTTTTCTAAAAAAGCAAAAGGTTAGAATATATGAAAACCACTTTTTATTATAAGACTAAAAAGACCGCGGTTAATATGCTGATTCACTTTTTTCTGATCACAGTCGCTATTACTTGTATTTTTCCTCTTTTATGGATGGTTGCCTCGAGCCTAAAGACTCAGGAAATGATATTTAAGGATATGTCTTTATGGCCAAAAGAATTCCATTTTGAGAATTATCTGCTTGCATGGAAAGAGGGCGGGTTCGGAAGGAATTTTATAAATAGTATAATTTATACAGTGTCTGTAGTTTTTGGCATAATTATTATTTCTTCTATGGCGGCTTATGCTTTTTCGCGTTTTCGTTTTCCGGGCAGGAATTTGTTGTTTTATATGTTTTTAGCGGCAATGATGATCCCTATTCCGGGAAGTTTTGTGCCTTTATATGTTTTATTGAATAAACTGCATTTAAGGAATACCGCTATAGGGTATATTTTATGTATGATTAATGTAGGTTTGTCAACAAGCATCTTTATGCTGAAAACATTTTTTGACAAGATGCCTAAAGAATTGGAAGATGCCGCGCGTATTGACGGATGTTCTAAATTTGGTATATGGTGGCATGTAGCGTTACCTTTGGCTAAACCAGTATTAGCTGTGGTAGTAGTATTTAACGCGCTTAATGTATGGAATGAATTTATATTGGCTTTGGTAATTTTTGATTCTAAGCAGATGATGCCTTTACAGGTAGCATTGATGACTTTTCAGGGGGAATTTATTACGCGCTACCCTCTTTTAATGGCAGGGTTGACTATAGCCGCATTGCCGATAATATTGGTTTATCTTTTGATGCAGAAATATATTATAAAAGGAGTAACTCAAGGAGCTGTGGTAGGATGATTGATAAAATCAAAAATCAAAAGTCTAAAGTTTGTAGGGACCCCGCCTTGGCGGGGTCCGTTATAATTCAAAATTCAAAAATTTTAATTTTTAGTTTATTTATTTTAGCGCCTACTTTTGTATTTGCTCAAGATAAGCCTTCTTCCGGAGAGCTTATTACTAATGCCTGGGGTGTTCATGGGCAAAAAAATATTGAGAAGACATTTGAGTATACTCAGAAATGTATTGATTTATATAAAGCAGAAGCGGATAAACAGCAGGCAGGATTAAAATCAATGCCTTGTAACAGAAAGGATATTGAAGTTGTGCAAACCTTAAATGACGTTGCTACAGCCTTTTTTATTCAGGGTGAGTCTTATAGGGATCAAGGTAAGGTTAAACAGTCCATATCCGTTTTTAAAACAGTTGTTGAACAGTATTCATACGCGCAGGCTTGGGATCCCCGCGGGTGGTTTTGGTCTATATGCAAGGCTTCGGGAGAGAGTATTGTTAAGTTAAGCCCAAATGAAGTCCTGCCGAAATGCCCTGAATGCAAGAAAATTGATGATAAGATTGTTGCAAGAAGCAGTTTTGAAAAAGAATTTTCCAACGGAGGAGATATCTTTGATTGGTTAATGAAAAAGGGTTATTTTGAGGAGAATTCAGGGATAACAGGCCATCCCAAACCCGTTACAGAGGTATTAAAAAATGATTTAAAAGCGCAGTATCCTGAGGAAATTGGGCGAATTTTGGACATTTTGCAACAATTCATTAGCTTCCCTAAAAAAGTTACAAAAGTAGTTTTAAATGATAAAGGTAAAAAGGCATTTGTGGATTATAGCAAGTATGGTAAATTTGAAAATGCCGGCACTAAAGATTACCGTTATGTAATAAAAGATCAAGAAGGTTTAATCCTCGCGGTCGGGGAGGGTATATATCCAAATACAAATTCTATCCGCTGGGATCCCGAATACAAGAGAGCTGTTAAAGAAAAAAGGCTTCAAGGGTCTCATTGGGATTTTGTTCATTCACCGGATTTAGAAGCCGCGTTTTTAAAGTGGGCGACAGCTCCTGAACCTCAAGGAGTAAAATTATTTTATACTGGTTTAATCCTTGAAGAATCGGGATTGATAGAACACGCGATTAAGTGTTATTATGCTATTGTAGTGCATTTCCCTTCCAGTTATGGCTGGACTTATTGGCATACTCCCTGGTATATTGGGCAGGCGGCTATTTCCAAAATAAATTTTCTTTTACGCAAATACCCTAATTTGAGCTATAGGCTTGAAGGAGCGGATATAAAAATAATTAATGGTTATGATAACGATATTTCAAATGATATAGTTATAACTAATCCCGGAAAATTCGTTAAGGCTGGGTTTTTTGACAGGTTTTTTAAAAAGAAATTTTCTAAAGATTTAATAAGCATAAAAAGGCGTTTAGGCAAGGGCAAGGTGCATCTTTTACAATATGAGACAGGCGACTGGGAGTTAATTGTTGACGGCAAGCCATACATAATAAAAGGTGTTACCTATTCACCTACAAAAATAGGAGAGTCCCCAGATAATCATACGCAAACTAATTGGATGGAGAATGATTTTAACCATAACGGAAAAATAGACGGGCCTTATGACGCGTTTGTAGATAAAAATAGGAATAATATTCAGGATAAAGACGAGCCGGCAGTAGGGGATTTTGAATTAATGAAAGAAATGGGTGTTAATACAATAAGATTATATCATCAGCCTTTTAAGGTTGATAAGGAGCTTTTAAAAGAACTTTATTATAATTATGGTATACGTGTAATAATGGGTGATTTTTTTGGAAAGTACACGCTTGGCTCTCAGGCCCCATGGAATCCGGGAACAGATTATAATAATGAAGAGCAAAAGAAGAATATGATGGAATCAGTACTTGGGATGGTCCAGGAATTTAAAGATGAACCATTCGTGTTATTTTGGCTTCTTGGTAATGAAAATGTTTATGGCTATGGCTGTAACGCGGATAAGGATCCGGATGCTTTTTTCAAATTCGCCAATGAAGCAGCTCTTGCCATAAAAGAGATTGATTCCGATCATCCGGTAGCTATCTGCAGCGGGGATACATTATTTTTAGATAAATTTGCCAAAAATGCCCCGGATATAGATATATTTGGCACAAATGCTTATAGAGGGGATTATGGTTTTGGTTATATCTGGCAACAGGTAAAAGAAGAAACTGATAAACCGGCATTTATTACTGAGTTTGGATGCCCCGCGTATGCCCAAGGCAAAGAAGAAGATGAAGAAGAGTATCTTCAGGCTGAATATCATAGTGGCGCATGGGACGATATTGAGAACAACGCGGCATTTAAAGGCGGTATGGGAAATTCTTTAGGTGGAGTTGTATTTGAATGGCTGGATGAATGGTGGAAGGCATATGAGCCTTTTGTGCATGATACAAAAGGCCTGTTTACCGGGCCTTTTCCTGACGGATATATGCATGAGGAATGGTTAGGCGTATGCAGCCAAGGTGAGGGGAAATTGAGCCCGTTCTTAAGGCAATTGAGAAAATCTTATGAAATCTATGAAAAGAAATGGAAATAAATTTAGTCATAAGTCGTAAGTAATAAGTTATAAGCATGATTTTTTAGAATGTAAAAGTGGTTTTTTTTAGTTTTTTGTTGCTTACGACTTATAATTTATAACTTATGACTTATAACTGTCGAATGGGAGGAGAAAGGAGGCAGTAGAAAAAATAAGGTTTAAAATTTAAATATCAAAATGGGAATTTAAAAATAGAAGTATTAGGAAGGAGAAGAGATGAAAAGAATAACTGGTTTGTTAGTGAGTATATTATTTATTGTTTCGTTTCTTAGCTGCGCTTTAGCGCAAGAAGCAGGAGCTGGAAAAAGTTTCTCTGTTTATGGTGATAAGCAGTCACCGGATAATCATTATATTCCTTCCGGCTGGATGGGGGATGTGGGAGATATTAAGTTAAATGACCAGTCTATGGATAATCCTTATACAGGGACAACTTGTTTAGAGTTTACTTATAGCGGAAAAAAATCACAGGGACAGGGATGGGCAGGAGTATTTTGGCAAAATCCGGCAAATAATTGGGGTTCTAAAAAAGGCGGTTTTGATTTGACTGGTATGACAAAACTTACTTTTTGGGCTCGCGGCGAAAAAGGCGGCGAAGTTATTCAGAAATTTGTTGTAGGAGGTATTAAGGGAAATTATCCTGATTCAGCAAGTATTGAAATGGGGCCGGTTGAGCTTACGGATACCTGGAAAGAATATTCTATTAATCTCGCGGGCAGAGATCTTTCTTATATAAGCGGAGGGTTTGGTTGGGTGACAACGGCTGATTTAAATCCTGAGGGCGCCACTTTTTATATTGATAATATTAAATTTGAGGCGGACTCATCAATAAAACCGGAAATAAAAAAATCAGAATCGATGCCGTTTTATGTTTACGCTGATAGTACATCTCCAAAGAATCATTTTATTCCTTCGGGATGGATGGGTGATTATGGTGATATGAAGCTTAATACAAGATCAAAAGAGGATCCTTATTTGGGAGATACCTGTATTAAAATAGTATATAGCGGTAAAGCAACTCAAGGAGCGCGCTGGGCAGGTATGTATTGGCAGCATCCGGCAAATAACTGGGGTAATATAGACTCCAGCTATGACCTTTCCAAGTCTACAAAGCTTGCTTTTTGGGCCCGCGGAGAAAAAGGCGGCGAGCGTATAGAAGAGTTTAAAATCGGAGGGATAATGGGTGAGTTTTCCGATTCAGATACAGCAGGAATCGGCCCGGTAATTTTAAATAAAGAATGGACTCAGTATTCTATAGATTTGAAAGGTAAAGACCTTTCGTTTATTATTGGCGGTTTTTGCTGGGCTACTAATATAGACGTAAATCCTGAAGGGGCAGCTTTTTATCTGGATGAAATTAAATACGAATAAAAATATAAGTCAAAAGTCAAAAGTAACATACGAGGGACGAGGGATGAGTGACGAGGGACGAAGTACATTCATCTATCGTCCTTCGTCTTTCGTCCTTCATTTATTTTCTATCTTCTGTCTACTGTTTTTATTAGGCATGGCTTCAAAGCCGATGCCTGAGGTTTATGTGAAGAAACTAAAACACAGCCGGTATCAGCTGAGAGTTGATAGGAAACCTTATATCGTTAAAGGGGTTTGTTATAATCCTATTCCTATTGGGAAAAATCATGAATATGACTGGTGGTCCGCTTCAAATAAGCCATGGATTATTGATGGGGAATTAATGAAGAAAATGGGCATAAATACAATAAGAGTATATAAAGCCGGAGCTGATCCTGATGCGGTAAAACAGGTTATACATGACTTATATGAGCTCTATGGCATACGGACGATTTTAGGCAGCTGGCTTGGATTCTGGGAATATCCATGCCCTGCTTACGCGGATAAGAATTTTCAGGAAAGGGTCAAAAATGAAGTTTTAGAAATGGTAAGGCTTTATAAAGATGAGCCTGGAGTATTAATGTGGATTTTAGGCAATGAAAATAATTATTCTTTTTCAGGCCAGGTTAACCCATGGTCTTCAGAAGAGATAGATAAATTAGCAGGCCCAATAAAACAAAAGGAGATGCGCGCTGAAATATATTATTCTTTTGTAAATGAATTGGCTAAAGAAATACATGAGCTTGATTTTAACCATCCGGTTGCTTTGGGTAATGGGGAATTGATAGGTTTAGATATAGCCGCGAAAGTTTGCCCGGATGTTGATCTGGTAGCTTGTATAATTTATCGGGGTAAAACCTTTGGTAATTTATTTAATTCATTGAAAATGACTTTTGATAAGCCTCTGTTAATATCAGAATTCGGCGCTGATGCCTATGACGCGTTTTTAAATAAAGAAGACCAGAATATGCAGGCTTTTTTTCTTGAGTCTCAATGGAGGCAGATTTATGATAATCTGGCGGGTAATAAAAAAGGCGCTGGTAATTGCGTCGGAGGAATAATGTTTGAGTGGTCAGACGAATGGTGGAAACATAATGAAAATAACCCGCAGGGCTGGCCGGTTCATGATACGGATTCCAACTGGTCCAATGGCAGTTATTATTTTGATATTAAAGCAAAAGGAAATAAGAATATGAATGAAGAGTGGTTTGGTATTGTGGCGGTATCTGAAGATATAAATATGCGCCTGCCGCGTAAAAGTTATTATGTAACCAGAGAATTCTGGAAAAATCCTTCAGGGAAAAAGGAGAAGCAGCAAAAATGAAAGATATTAACTTAATCTGTACTAATAAGAAAAACAAGTATTCTCGCGCGATAAATTTATTAATAATAGGAATTTTTTTATTAAGTATTAGTATAAACACAGTTTTCGCGCAGAATCAAGAAAGATTAGTTTTTTTGACAAAGCAGATACTGGAAAGCAAGCCCGGAAGCCCAGACCAAGAGTTAAATAAATATCTTAAGGAAGCCGCGGAACAATTTATAGCAGAGAATAAATTTGATGATTGCGTGGATTATTTAAAATCGCTAATTAAAAAAAATCCAGAAATAGAAGCTGCTGTAGATTCTTATATCGCATTTGTGCGCTATAGCCAGCTAAAGCATCTTGAGGAATCTCAAGATTGGAATGAATATTTTAATAAAGGCAATGATTATCGCGGCCAGATTTTAGAATCCGCTCAATTAGCAATAGATAAGACTACATCGAAAGATTCAGTAAATATAAATGCCAGAATGGTCATATGGAGGCTTTTTAAAGATCAGGACGATGCTCTTGCTGATTCAGCCCTTTCAAGCCTGATGGATGCGATTATAGAATATTCCAAGGACGCAAAAGATATTAAGCCTTTAAAAGAAACAGGCGATCTGTTTTTATCTTACGGTGATAAAGCAAAATCTAAAGAATTATATAAATTGTATGTTAATAAATTAGATATGTCAGAAATATCGGATAAAGAGCTTGAAGAAATCGCCGCTGGTTTTTATAAAGAAGTAAACTTGGATTTGGCAGAGACAGCGTACGATGTCTATATTGAAAGAGTTATAAATACCATGCCTGAAAAGGAATTTGTTCCTATTCTTTTTAGAATCGCAAAACAGTTTTCTTACGCAGGCCAGGGGCCAAAAGACATGGTTTATGCGGAGAAGATTTTCCAGAAGATAAAAGCAGCTGCGAAAGAAAATGTTTTTGACGAAGATGCATTTTATCTTAGGGCGTTTAATTTAGTAAAAATAAAAGAGTTTAATAAAGCTAAAGAGATTTATATAGATATGTTAAAGAGTTTCCCGGATTCCACTTATAAAAATAAGGTAAATTATCAGTTAGGGGTTATTTACGCGTATGTACTTAAAGATTTAGATACAGCTTTAAAATATTTTGAAGAATTATCTCAGCAGGAGAGTATTGATGCTGAAGTAATCTCTAGTTTATATCAGTTGGGGCTTTTAAACCAATGGTTAAATGATTTAGATAAAGCGGCGGATTATTATAATAAACTGCGGGAACGGGCAAAAGATTATTATCCTGAAAAAGTCAATCAGGCAGAAGAAAGGCTAAAAGAGATAAACCAGGTAAAACCTATAGATTATAGTTTAAGAATGTTTTTAGATACCGCTTTAGGAAATAATGATAAAGCGTTTGATATGACGAAAGTGGATATATATTCTTCGCCATATAGCTTAAAAAAGCAGGAAAGCCTTAATGTTACTTTAGTTGTGCATACTGCTCAAACAGGCTGTCTGCAAGTTGAAATGGAGTATCTTTGTTCAGGAGATTTAGGTAATAATATCCCTTTTAATAATGTTAGTGAATTTGACACATCATACAAAGACGCTGGATTGAAAGAAATAAATTTAGTAGTTATGTCTCCTTCAGGAATTATTGATTATAGTATTGATTTAGTTGAAGTAGACTAATTTTTTCCCGCTAGATTCAGTATTCCGTTGCATAACCCGTAAATTCACAGTATGTTTAAGAAGTTTTTCTTGTTAGTTCTTAAAAATACTTGACTTATATTTTTATTAGTAGTATAAATAGATGAGAAAAATTTTAACCCAAAATTTGCATTGCAAATTTTGCCGTAGGCCGGCCTAAGGCGGGGGGTAACCCCGATAGCCGCAACAAGTTGCGGCGTAGCGGCCTGAAAGGCAAAATTCAGTCTATACTCCTATCAAGCCTTTGTATTGTTTTGTTTATGTTGCATGGAAGAGATTGAATTTATCCCGTTAGAGGACGAAGTTCTCTAACAGGATTTATAATGGAGAAAGGCTTAATAGATATTTATGAGGCCCCTAAATTTGAAAAAAGAAGAGTTCACTGAAAAAGAAAAACGAAATATTGATATTTTGGAAATATTAAGAAAACATGGTCCTATCAGCCGGCCTGAAATCTCCAGAGAAATGGGGATCAATGTAGTTTCTATTTCCAATTATATTGATGAGTTTATCAAGCATAATTTAGTTTACGAAAAAGAATTAGATATCTCTGAAGGGGGCAGGAGGCCGACACTTTTGGATTTAGACTCTAAGGCGGGGTATGTAATAGGTGTTGGCTTGAATCTTATGAATATGGTTGGAGTTATGGTGGATTTGAAAGGCAATATTGTGAGTAAAACTCAGGTAGCCCGCCCGCAGGCCTCAGTTAAAGAAATTGCTGAAAGTTTATTGGAGATTATAAGTGAGATATTAAGGCGTTCCAAAGATTATGTTTCTTCTATAAAAGGAATAGGCGTGGGTATAGCTGGGTTAGTAAATAAAAAGGATGGTTCAATACGCTGGCCTCAGAGAATGGGCAGCCAGTATACTTATGCTTCTGTAGAATTGCCTTTGAAAGAACTTATTGAAAAAGAGTTTAACCTGCCGGTAATGATTGAGAATGACGCAACCAGTGCTTGTTTTGGAGAACGCTGGAGAGATTTAGACAGGGCGTATAAAAATGTTATTTATATGTTTTCAGGTGTTGGCTGCGGCATAATGATTAATGGTGAAATCTACACAGGAACAAATGGTTATGCTGGAGAGATTGCTATACATAATAGTAAGGGGCAAGAGGTATTAGGTTGTGAAACAGATAAAGATTGTTTTGTAAAAAGATGTGATATCGATTTAGGGGTAGTTGAAGATGCTAAAAAAATGCTAGCTGAAGATAAAGAAGCGGCAGAAAATTTTTTTAGTTTAACCTCTTCAAATATAAATAATGTAGATATGAAGGCCGTTTTTGCTGCTTTTAGGTCAAATGATAAAATCGCGGTATCGGTTATGGATAAAGCAGCTAAAAGATTAGGCGTAAAAATAGCATATTTGGTAAATATTTTTAATCCTCAAGTTGTAATTATCGGCGGCGGATTTGAAGAAGCAGGAGAAGGGTTCTTAAAAAAAGTTAATAACACCATAAATGATTGGGCATTTAGAGAATCTACAGAGAGTTTAAAGGTTATTTACTCTCAGTTAAGAGAAAACGCAGTTGCGCTGGGCGCGGCAAGTTTAGTAATGCAGAGATTATTTGCCCGGTTATGGTAAAAGGGGGAAAAGAATGGAAAAGAAGGTGAAATTTGCAATAATAGGGCTTGTGGGGTTATTGCTAGTCAGTTTTGTTATTGTATTGCAAATTACCAACTCGAAACAGATTCTTGAAAACGAGATAGATAAATTAAGCACCGATAATGCTAATTTCAGCAAAGAAATTAATAGTTTTTCTTCAGAAAGAAGAAGATTACAAGATAGAATTGATTCGATGAATAGCGAGTTATCCAGGTTAGGAAGAGAAAAAGAAGATTTAAGCAGTAAATGTGATTTATTGGAAAAAGCCAAAGACGGGCTTATAGAAAAGCTAAAGTCTGCCGGGCAGGCTAAGGTGATTCAGCCTGTTCAACAAACAGTTCAACAGCCTTATACTCTTCAAAAAGAAGATGCCTATTGGGCTGGTGTTTTAAAGGTCAAAACCGATTTAGAGTTTCAATTAGATAATCTGCGCGCGCAGTTGAAGGGCCTGGGAACTGATAATGAAAAATTACAAAGAGAAAAAAGTATGCTTCAGCTGGATATAACAAATTTAACACGTGATAAGGATACTTTAAACCATCAGCTGGAGTATAATCAGAAATTAATGGATAGTATCAGCGCTGAATTGGTAAGAGAAAAGAATAATAAAATGCAGCAGCAGGATGAATTAAAAGTATTGAAGAACGAGAATACTTTACTTACCAGGCAGGTAAAAAACCTAACCAGCAGTAAAGTTAATTTAGAAAAGAAATTGTATAAAATGGAAGGAAAGAATAAGGATTTAGAAAACAAGTTAACTGAAATGGATACAGTATTAAAGGAAAAAATGTATCTTGTTGAAAATATAAAGAGGCAGTTAATTTCAGCTCAGAAAAGCATGGAACAGGGGCTTGGAGAAACAAAAAATACCGTTGAATTATCTCCTATAGTGGTAAAGCCGCAATCAAGTACGCAGAATGAGCGGCCTGTTTTTAGTAAGCCGTTGGCGCCGATAGGGAAGGTGTTGTCTATTAATAGAGATAATAATTTTGTAATTGTTGATATAGGCAATAATTCAGGAATAAGATTAGGGGATACATTTCAGGTGTTTAGAGGAAATAGTTCTATAGGCAGGATAGAAGTAATTCGTATCCGTGATTCTGTTGCCGCTTGTGATATTAAGCAAGAGTCCACCCTTATTTCCGAAGGGGATATAATAAAATAAATTCATCAAAATGGTAAGGACAAAAAATACAGCTTCTACAAATATTTCTATAAGAGATGTTGCTAAACTCGCGGGGGTCTCTATTACTACGGTTTCCCGTGTAATTAATAAGCATCCTCTTGTTAAGGAAAAGAATCGTAAGGCTGTGATGTCCGCGGTTAGAGAATTAAAATTTCATCCTTCGGTATTTGCTCAGAGATTAGCAACAGGAAAAAGTAATGTTGTGGCTCTTGTTATTCCTCGGTATGAAGGTATTTATTATTCTTTTTATGCGTTAGAGATTATTCGAGGTATAGGTACTTTATGTGAAGAGCTAAAATTGGATCTCTTGCTTCATCTTACTGACGCGCGTGCTTCTTTTAATTTAAAAGGCGTAGGAGGAATAATTTTCGCGGATATTATAGGGAATCGTTTTCAACTCGAAGAAGCCGTCAGTTTTAGTATTCCATGCGTAGTAATAAATAACCACATAGAAGATTTAAATGTGTCTTGTGTTTCTATTGACAATAAAGATGGTGCGATGCAGGCAATAGATTATCTTGTTAATTTAGGGCACAGAAAAATTGCGCATATAGCGGGTGATGTTGTAAACCAGGCAGCGGCTTTACGTTTAGAAGGGTATATAGAGGCGTTAAAGAAACATAATATAGAGATCCGGCAGGATTATATTTTTAAAACAGATTATTCCCGCGGGCAGGCGCGCCAGGCAACAGAAAAAATAATTAAAATGGCTGATGCTCCTACGGCGGTATTTGTTGCTTCTGATTCAATGGCTCTGGAAGTAATGACGGTAGCAAAAGAACTGAATAAGAATCTTCCTAAGGATTTATCAATTGTAGGTTTTGATGATAATCCTTCAGGGCTTTATGGGCCTGTGGCATTGACGACAGTCAGGCAACCGTTAATAAAAATGGCTGAAGAAGGCATTAAAGAATTAAATTTAATTATGAACCCTGCAGAGCAAGAAAAGCCCGGAGTTAAAAAGATTGTTCTTCCTGTTGAATTGGTAATTAGGGATTCCTGTCAAAAGCTGTAACCGTTAATACAATTTATTGTGGAATAATCAGCCAGCATATACTACCCATTGTATTTTTTTGTTGACATTTTTTTCTCCACTGATATACTTTTTATATAACATAATAATATAATATTTAATAAATGCAGAGGTGAGATATGGCGTTAAAACTTTCAGAAAATGCTCTAAAAGTATTAGAAAGAAGATACCTTAGGAAAGACGAGAACGGGAAAATTGTAGAAACTCCAGAAGAGACATTCCGGCGAGTAGCTAAAGCTATCGCGGCAGCGGATAAGCTATTTGGAAAAAGCCCAAAGGAAATAACAGCTTTGGAGAATAATTTTTATAATATGATGGTTTCTTTAGAATTCCTGCCAAATTCTCCCTGCCTTATGAACGCGGGAAAAGATCTAGGGCAATTAAGCGCCTGTTTTACTTTGCCTATAAATGATTCAATGGATTCTATTTTCGAAACTTTAAAAGCAACTGCTATTATACATAAATCAGGCGGAGGTACGGGATTTTCTTTTTCCCGCCTGCGGCCCAAGAATTCAGTAGTAAAAACAACCGGGGGTGTTGCTTCTGGCCCTGTATCTTTTATGAAAGTTTATGATTCCGCTACCGAAGCTGTAAAACAAGGCGGCACCCGCAGAGGCGCTAATATGGGTATCTTAAGGGTTGACCATCCGGATATATTAGAATTTATAACTTGCAAGGAAAATAATAAACAAATAACTAATTTTAATATTTCAGTCGCGCTCACAGATGAATTTATGAGAAAGCTTGCCAAAGGGCAGGACTATGAATTAATCGACCCTTATTCACATAAGACAGTTGGCCGTCTTAATACAAAAGAAGTATTTGAGTTAATAGTGAAACAGGCTCATAAAAATGGAGAGCCGGGAATTATATTTATTGATAGGATTAATCAGTATAATCCTACGCCTAAATTAGGAGCTATTGAAAGCACTAACCCTTGCGGCGAACAGCCTCTTTTGCCTTATGAAAGTTGTGATTTGGGGTCTATTAATTTGGCAAGGATGTATAAAAAATCTGATAAATCAGGTTATGAAGTTGATTGGTCTAAATTAAAAGAGGTTGTGCGGTTATCAGTTTATTTTTTGGATAATCTTATAGATGTAAATAGGTTCCCGCTGCTTGAAATAGAAAAAGCTACAAAGGCAACCCGTAAAATCGGCTTAGGTGTTATGGGCTGGGCCAGTCTTTTAATCCGGCTGGGGATAGCGTATAATTCACATGAAGCAGTTGAGTTAGCAGAAAAGGCAATGGCTTTTATTTTAGAGGAAGCTACTAAAAAATCACAAGAATTGGCAAAAGAAAAAGGGGTTTTTCCAGCTTTTGATGATAGTGTTTATGCCAGAAAAGAGAATCCGATAAAATTACGCAATGCCACATTAACTACAATCGCGCCTACAGGGACAATAAGCATTATTGCCGGACCATGTTCTTCAGGAATTGAACCGTTATTCGCGATTTCTTATTACCGTAAAGTAATGGATAATGATAAATTGGTAGAAGTTGATTCTTTATTTGAGGAAGTATCACGCGCTAGAGGGTTTTATAGCAGAGAATTAATGGAGAAGATCGCGGAATCAGCGTCTTTAAAGGATATTGAAGGAATTCCGGAAGATGTCAAAAAAATATTTGTTACCGCTCATGATATAAACCCTGAATGGCATGTCCGCATGCAGGCAGTATTCCAGCGTTTTACAGATAACGCGGTAAGCAAAACTATTAATTTTCCTCATGAAGCAAATTTAGAAGATGTCAGGCAGGCTTATCTTTTGGCGTATGAATTAGGCTGTAAAGGTATTACTATCTATCGTGACCGAAGCCGGGAAGAACAAGTATTGAACATCGGCAGCAAGGATAAAGAAAAAGCAGAAGAACATAAAAATCAGGAAGCGGGAAAAATTGCTCCTCGGCCAAGGCCGGAAGTAATAATTGGGACAACTACAAAAGTATCTACAGGATGCGGTAATCTTTATGTGACTATAAATGTAGATGAACAAGGCAGGCCATTTGAACTTTTTACCCAGATGGGCAAAGCAGGCGGCTGCGCGGCTTCCCAGCTTGAGGCCACAGGACGTTTAGTTTCTTTAGCTTTTCGTTCAGGCATAGAAGTAAAATCTATTATTGAGCAATTGCGCAATATCCGCTGCCCAAGCCCTTCATGGGAAAAAGGACAGCGAATTTTCTCATGCGCGGATGCTATCGCGCGGGTGATAGAAAAAAGGCTTATTAATGGCGTTGAAGTATCAACAACTGTAGAATCCGCTGAATTGGCAATGAAACATTCGCATAATGACAATAACAAAACATCTGATTTAAACGCCAGCGTAAATATAGTAGGAGTATGCCCTGACTGTGGAGGAGCTCTCAGGCATGAAGAAGGATGCGTGAAATGCCATGCCTGCGGTTTTTCTAAATGCTAGAAACTAGGGAAACTAGGGGACGCTTCTATGTTTTTGATTTTTTCGGTCTCCCACCCTTTGAATTTGTTTCTTTTATATTGTAATATTGCCGCAATTTACTTACAAAATCATTGCTTCCAATAAAAGTTTGTCTGACAAGTCTATCTTTATTAATCATATCATTATTTATTACGAACTTGATATATTGTTTTTGTCTCTCTAAATAATTATCCGCTAAACCAAGAAAAACAGGGTTTTCGCTAATCAAATCATCTGGATGCCCAAACGAATAGTACTTATAACTGCTAAAAATATAGTCTTGAGGTAAATTTACAATACCTGCTCGCACAGGATTAAGCTCAATATATTTGCCACAATGTAATAGATAACCAGCAGTTTCAATAACATTGTTCTTATATCTACCTTGACAGATATGGCCCCAATAACCATAGCGCTTTTTGTAGTAGTTAAAATATAGTAAACTAAGCTGCTTCATGAATTTTGGCAGGTTACTTACACATGAAATCCAAACAATCAAATGAACATGATTATCCATAATACAATAATGAAAAATATTTATTTTATTCTTTTCTTTTAATTCTTTCAGCGTGTGCCAATAATACAATTTATCGTTATCATTGTTAAAAACGTTTTGCTTGTTGTTGCCTCTGCACATTATATACAATGCAGAATTAATCGGTATAAATCTTCTTGTTCTTGGCATAAAAATCCCTCCTTCTACATTAATAGACGTAAAAGGAGGGTAAATCTAACTTAAAAATTTCAAATCCCCGAAGCGTTCCCTAGTTTTTCAACGTCTTTATCCCATGTCGCGGGGTTAGTAATAATGTATTCACGGATATTATTTAATAATTTATCGTTTCTGATGATGTGGTCGTGGAAGGAACGCTGCCATTTGAATTTATTGTCTGATGGAATAGTTTTATTTATTTGTTTTGAAGAAAATGTTTTAGACCCCCGAATAATTTCGGTCAAAGAATAATTAAAATATGCAGGGGAGGGTTTGTAACCCTCCCGTAATTTATAATTATCCCTGAACCATTCTTTACGATTTTCCGCGCAGGTTGTGATGAAATAATAATTTGATTGGGAATAATCATATTTTGATAGGCGGGTATGTTTACGTGTTAATGACATTTTTATATTTTGTTTTTTATAACAGGAGGGTTACAAACCCTCCCCTGCGTATTTTGTTGTATTTTTTTATTTTTTCCTATAACGAAAAAATCAGCCACCTGAGCCGACGCTGTTAGGCGGCGGTGAAGGTCGGCTGGATTGCCTTGTTATATTATATTGCCTTAAAATAAATTGACTAAGAAGCGGCACAGCAAAAGAATATTTTCCAAATCTGTTTTTATAAATTAATCCCGCTGAACTTAAAGAATTAAGCATTTGATTTACGTGGCTGTTGCTAAATGGTTTTTGTGTTATTTTTTTTGAAAGTTCAACAATATCCTGAACAGAAAATTCTTCTTCCGAATTATCTAGTTGAGAAATTAAAAGTAATAATTCTCTCTGACGATCTGTGGCTCTCGACCATCTTCCCGCAAAAAAATCCGTATCTAATTTTCTTGTGATTTCTTCTAACGGAACAGAAACCGTTTCACCAGCAGCAATTTTTGGTAGAAATGCATCATATGCCTCACGACAGATAAACTGTATAAAATAAGGATATCCTCCCGAATGTTTAGTAATTAAAGCTACCGATTCTTCAGTAAAATTTACAGGGCATTTAGTGCTATCTATAGGTTTAAGGATGGCATTTCTGCTGTCTTTTTCATTTAATCTTTTCAAGAATACTACTCGAAACATTCTTTCGGCGAATGTTCTAGAATCTACTAATTTAGGAAAAAGAGTAGGTAGTCCCGTGAGAATAAGCATAAAAGGTATATTCTTTTTTTGAATTGATTGAAAAGCATCAAGTAAGACCCCCAAAGGATACTGGCTATTAGATGCTTGATCTGATAAATTTTGAGCTTCATCGTAAGCAAAGATTAAACCTTTGATATTTTGAGATTTTAAACAATCCCAAGCAAATTCTAAAATAGATTTTAGTTTATCCAATACTAATCCCGGGGTTCTTTGATATAAATTGTATAAGAAATCAAAACCAAGATTAGTTTCAATTATTTCTTGATTGTTAGAGAATCCAATTTTTGATATTTGTTCTCGAGAAATCAGAGTATTTGAAGTTACCACGGATAAATCAGTGAGTAATCTTATCGCAAGATTTTCTTCGCTAATGCTTGCTGATTCTGAAAGGTCAGTTCCTACCCAGAGCCATTTATTCGCAATGGCAAGAGGTTTAAATGTATCAAGTAAAACTGTTTTCCCTACTCCTCTCAAGCCAGTTAAAACCATGTTTTCGAGAATAGTGGTTTGAGAAGTCAATTTTAAAAATTCTTTAGTTTCATGTTCTCTACCCGCTAAATAAGGTGGCATATGTCCAGCTCCCGGCCTAAAAGGGTTAGAAAACGGAATTTTTGAAGTCATTAGGTCTCCTGAGATTTAGATTAAGTTATTTAATTTTATAAATTTAGTCCACGGTATAAATTTACCTTAATTTATTAGTTTTGTCAAGAAATAATTATATTTTAATATAACATTCAAGCTCACCTGCTGGTAGCCGACGCCGAAAGGCGGCGGGTAACAGTCAGGTGTAGCGCTTTATACATTTTTATTATTTAATTTCCTGATGGTGGTAAAATATCATTGGAATAAATTCTTTCCGACCTTTTTCCGAAATAATTCCAAAACAATAACCCACCTGAAGATTCTGTTTTCCATCTATTTTTGTAAAATTTCTGCAGAAGATATTTATAAGGTTTTCCGTTTGATAATAATTCTTTAATTCGCATATTCTTACTTAACATGTTTCGCACAAACTCCATTGTGATTTCCATTGCTTTCTCAATATCTTTAAATCCTTTGATGTGAAAGTGCTTGTGGCAATCTTTATCACTTTCAAGATATATTATATCATTTTCCAAACGAACAATTATATCAAACCCATCTTCGGCCTTTTTCTTGAAAATAATTTCTGTGTTGTCTTTTTTCCATTCATAATCAATGGATTTTTCGTTTTTGATGCAATCCGAGATATAATTATGAAATTTCTCTTTCATTTTTTATCCTTTTTTGTATAACACAAAAATCAGCTGCCTTACGGAGCCCCGACGTTACATCGGGGCGGAGTAAGGTCAGCTGGATTGCTTGGTTATACAGTTTTCATTTAATTTTATATTATTAAAATTATTAGGGTTTTCAACGTCTTTATCCCATG
>JBDRLG010000132.1:0-12693 GCA_043813255.1 Candidatus Omnitrophota bacterium | reverse complement strand
TCGCCCGTCGGCTCTTACGAGCCAGGACGGGCTCAAACAGTCCTCGCCGAAAGATTCCGAAAAACTTTTCCGCTCATAAACCAGCCTCTTAATGCAGCTAAAGAATACAAAACAAGGGAGCAAGTGAGCTTTTTACATATCCCGTTATTTATCAAAGAGTTACCATAATTGCTCTACAATATTCACGAATGACTCTTAAAATTAACGTAATCGGTTTATGGTAGCCGCCTCGCCTTTGGCGGGGCGGGTACCAAGTTATAATATATTACAGATGAACGATAACTATCCTAAAAATATACCCGCAATAAAAATTTTGGGAACACGGGTTGATGCTGTTCAAATTCCGGATATCTATAAATATATTGAAAATTGTATTGCTAAAAATATCCACCATAATTATATTATTGTCGCTAATGTTGACACTATAATGCAAAGCAAATATAACCCAAAGATGCGGGAAGCGGTTAACGCAAGCAGTTTATCAATTCCTGATGGCTTTCCTTTATTAGTTATGCAAAGATTACATGGAAATCTATTGAAAAAAAGGGCGTATGGGCCTGATTTGATGAAAGGATTCCTAAAAATAGCGCAAGACAAAGAATATTCGCATTTCTTCTATGGCGCCACGCAGGATACATTATTTAAATTAATCAAAAAATTAAAAACTTTATTCCCTAAGATAAAAATAACAGGCGCATATTCACCGCCTTTTAGGCCGCTTACCTGCGATGAAGACAAAAGGATTATTGAAATGATAAATAAAGCCGCTCCTGATGTCCTATGGGTTGGCATAGGCTGCCCTAAACAAGAACTCTGGATGCATAATCACAAAGAACAGTTAAATATTCCTGTCATGGTTGGAGTAGGCGCGGCTTTTGATTTTTTAGCTGAAACAAAAAAACAGGCGCCGCGCTGGATACGAGATAATGGTTTTGAGTGGTTATTCAGGCTTATTACTGAACCTATGCGCCTATGGCGCAGATATTTAATTGCCAGCCCATTATTTATATCTTATGTGCTATTAGATATGTTTTCTGTTTTTTTCTTCAGGGCTAAAAGAAACGCTTCGGAATCATAATATTCTTTTTTATAATTATTTTTATGATAAAATAAAACCCATGTTACGGACTAATAGATATATCCATTTTTTATACCTTATAATTGATATTTTTTTTATAAGCCTTGCTTTTGCTATTCCCTACTATATTAATTATTCTTTAGTTCCTCATGACTGGGCTAATCAAAGAGCATACCTGACCGTATTCTTTTTTTGGGGAATCTGTCTTATTTTTATCTTAAACAATCTCCATCTATACGCTACTGTCCGTTATATAAGCATAACCGAAGAAAGCTCTATGGCCATAAAAGGAATAGGAATTGCTTCGGTTATTGCCGCTTTATTTGTTTATTTACTTAGGATTGATATTTTTTCACGCACTATCTTTGTTGAGACAACTTTAATGTTATTTATTCTTATTGTTTCATGGAGAATACTTAAAAGAATCTGTGTCCGAAAACTCATAAGCAGCGGTTTCGCAAATTTTAATGTTTTACTTGTTGGCGCGGGGAAAGAAACTGAACTTATACTTCAAGAAATCAAAGACAACCCGTTTCTTGGTTTACGTGTTAAAGGCATACTAGATAATAAAGAATCCGGTAATTTTTGCGAAGTTAAGATTTTAGGAAAGATTGAAGACATTGAACAAGTCACAAAAAAATATTTTATTGATGAAATTTATATCATAGAACATCATTTAGGCCCATTGCCTATAAATGATGTTCTTGTTAAATGTGGTAAAACAGGCAGGACTGTCCGGGTACTTATTAATGATTTTAATTCTTCTTTTCAAAAACTAAGTTTAACCTATTTAGGTTCCATCCCCCTGATAACCTGCTTTCAAGCTGACTGGATTAAAGCAAATAGTTTTATTAAACGTATTTTTGATATATTTATTGCCGGTTTAATGTTATGTTTACTTTTACCAGTTTTTATCATAATTGGTTTATTTATTAGAATAGAAAGCAGAGGCCCTGTTTTTTATGTTTCAAAAAGAAGCGGGAAAAAAGGGGTTATATTTAATTTTTACAAATTTCGTTCTATGGTCTATAACGCGGATAGCCTAAAAGAACAAATCAGGCACAAATCAGAAGTTGACGGCCCTATTTTTAAGATAAAAAATGACCCACGGATTACAAAGATAGGAGTTTTCCTGAGAAAATACAGCATAGATGAACTCCCCCAGTTAATTAATGTCTTAAAAGGCGATATGAGTTTAGTTGGGCCAAGGCCGTTCCCCGTGGAAGAAAGCAAAAACATAGAATACCAGCATATTCCAAGATTGAATATCCGGCCAGGGATAACCGGATTAGCGCAAATAAAAGGCAGGTCAAATCTTAAATTCAGCCAATGGATGAGATGGGATAATTGGTATGTAAATAACTGGTCATTGAGTTTAGATATAAAAATCCTTTGGTTAACCATACCGGCTGTTTTTAAATGTAAAGGGGCTTATTAACTAATGAGAAAAAAATGGATTAAATTTTTGGACCATTTGATTGAATATAGCTTATACATAATGATTATTCAAATTCCTATATCAAAGGCTGGGATTGAAATTTTTGCCTGCCTGGCGATATTCGCTTTTTGTGTAAAAAAAATCTTAAATACAGATTTTAAATTATTTTTAAAACCGATAGATTTAAATTTTGCCTGCTTCTTCGGCAGGCAGGTCATAACTAAGATTTCTAATGTGAAATTTGGAATAAATTTTTTTCTTTTTTGTTTTATTGTTTTCAACACCCTTTCGTTATTAAACAGCGGGCCTTATTTTAAAAAAAGCCTTATCGCTTTATTATTCAAGTGGGGAGAATATTTCCTGATATTCTTCGCGATAGAAGACACGTTTTATAATCATAAAAGGATTCGCAACGCGGTATTTATTTTTTTATCTATAAGTATCCTACTAAGTATTGACGGCTTATCGCAGTATTTTTTTGGGTTGGAATTCTTAAGGCATAGGAATTTAGGAATTACATTTCAAGGCGTTTATGCTATGACCGCTGCCTTTAACCATTATAATGATTTTGGAGCATATATAACAGTTATTTTTCTTATGATGTTATCGTTATTTATCTCAAATAAAAAATGGCCTTATAGGTTAGCTTATGTTCCAGCGCTGGTTTTAATTGAAACCTGCCTTTTGTTGACTTTTTCGAGGGGAAGCTGGATAGGTTCTATTTTAGGATTATTTTTAATGCTATTTGTATCTCGTAAATATAAAGAATTTATTTTTATCTGTGGTATCTTGATTTTTACGCTTATTGCACTGCCCGGCACTAAAACTATGATAGCAAGACTAAATTTTATTCTTCAAGCTGGGGGCGACACGGATAGGCTTATTGTCTGGAAAATAGCCCTTAACATGATAAAAGAAAATCCCTTTTTAGGCAAAGGTCTCGGCACTTTTATGGATTATTTTTCTAAACGTTCCAGTTTAACTCCTCAATACGCGCATAATTGTTTTTTACAAATTTGGGCGGAAACCGGCATATTCAGCCTGTTAAGTTTTATATCTTTTATAATGGCGTTATTATTACGGGGAATAGCAGTATTTAAAAAAACTAACGATTATATTTTATTAGGTATATTATGCGGATTATTAGCATTTTTAGTGCATAGTTTTTTTGACACCGATCTTTATTCACTTCAATTAGCTGTGTTATTTTGGACAGTGGCGGGAATTTTAGCTGCCGCTATTAACATAGCTCCATTACGAAAAAAAAATATTAACTAATGAAATTATCAATCATAGTCCCTGCACATAATGAAGAGAATAATATAACTGATTTAATAAGAAAAATAGCAGCAGCTATAGATATCCCTCATGAATTGATAATTGTAAACGATCATTCTCAAGACAATACTTCTGATTTAGTTAAGTCTTTATCTAAAGAATTCATAAATTTAAGGCTTATTGAAAATACTCTAGAAAAAGGATTTGCCAACGCGATAAAAACCGGATTTAATAACGCTAGAAATGAGGTAATCATTCCAATTATGGGTGATTTGTGCGATGATTTAACTACTGTGAAAAAAATGTTTGAAAAAATTAACGCTGGTTTTGACGTTGTCTGCGGTTCGCGGTATATAAAAGGCGGAGCCCGAATCGGAGGTTCAAAATTCAAAGCTTTTTTATCTAATTTAGCAGGCAAGTCATTATATTGGTTATTAGGCATCCCTACGCATGATATAGCAAATGCTTTTAAAATGTACAAGAAAGAAGTACTGGATAAAATAACGTTACAGTCAAAAGGATTTGAGATATCAATGGAAATCCCTCTAAAAGCATATTATGCGGGTTTTAAAATTACTGAAGTGCCTACCACGTGGAATGAACGAACAAAAGGCAAATCCAGTTTTAAAATTTTAAAATTATTGCCCAATTACTTAAAATTATATACTTGGGCGCTATATATGCGCTTAATAAAATCAAAGAAGTTTATTTATATTTTAATAACACTTGTGTCCAAATTATGATAATTGTTATCGTCGATAAAATATTTTTGAGATGTCAATAGCGTGTCATTGCGAGGAACGAAGTGACGAAGCAATCTTTCGTCGTTAAGATTGCTTCGCTCCGCCCGCAATGACACTAATTTGGACAGTAATGTTTTAATAATATAACTAATGAATAATTCATTTTCACTCATCATTCCAACGTATAACGAAGCAAAAAACATTAAAGATTTATGTTTTTTATTAATTGAAATTTTAAAAAAAGAAAATATTGTTTTTGAAATTATTATTGTTGATGACAACAGCCCTGATGGGACATGGCAAATAGCGGAAAATTTATCTAAACAGTACCAATACATAAAGGTTATCCGCAGAATTCATAAAAAAGGTTTAGCTACCGCTGTAGTAACCGGCTGGAAAAAATCCAGCGGCGGAATTTTAGGCGTTATTGATGGAGACCTGCAGCATCCTCCTGAACTTTTGCCTTCAATGTTAAAAAAAATAATTACTGAATCTGACTTAGATATTGTTATAGCCAGCCGAAACGTAAAAGGAGGGAGCACAGAAAAATGGAGCCTAACGCGAAGAATTATTTCAAAAATGGGAACAATAATAAGCACTTTATTGTTATCTGACATCATAAAAGATATAAAAGACCCTATGTCCGGTTATTTTATTTTACGCAGGCGGATTATTGAAGGAAAAAATTTGACTCCTTTAGGTTATAAAATATTACTTGAAGTACTTGCAAAATGCGCCTGCGATAAAATTATTGAAATACCATATTGTTTTAATGAAAGAACTAACAAAGCAAGCAAAGCGGGATTAAAACAATATCTGATTTCATTATTCCATATCTTCAAATTAAGCATCCAAACAAAATGAAAATACGTTCACCCCAAAAAATCCTTGTATTTCGTAATGACAGGTTTGGAGAATTCCTGTTAAATATTCCTGCCTTCAGGGCGATAAAAGAGTCCTTTCCTAATTCAAAGCTCAGCGTGGTAGTAAATTCTCATCTTAAAGAATTAGCTGGGTCTATAAAATATATTAACGAAGTAATAGAATGGAATGGGCAGAAACACTCGTTAGCAGATAAAATTAAATTAATAAAGTATTTGAAAAAAAATTCTTATGATATCGCGATTATGATGAACCCTTCAAAAGAATTTAATATAATTGCCTATCTGGCGGGAATTCCAATAAGGGCAGGTTATGACAAAAAATGGGGTTTTTTATTAAACTATAAAATTAAAGATAATAAATTTCTCGGGCAGGAACACGAAATAGATTACAACTTAGAGCTGGTTAATTTAATAGGAGCAAAAACCGAAGATAAAAGCTTATCGTTAGTGATAGAAAATACTATTTTGCCTGAAGAAATCATCCCGCAAAACAATGAAGATTTTTTAGTTATACACCCATGGACAAGTGATCCTATAAAACAATGGCCTATAGAAAATTTTATCGCTTTAGCCAAAAGAATTGCTTCTGAGTTAAAAATCAGGACTCTTATTGTTGGCGGGAACCTTGAAGTTAAAAAAAGCGCCGGTTATTGGACTAATTTAGGTGCTGGATTAATAACAGACATCACAGGAAAAACCTCATTGCTTGAGCTGGCTTATATCCTTAAAAAAAGCAAATTATTAATTTCGGGAGACAGCGGGCCAGTGCATCTTGCCTGCGCGGCCCATACGCCTGTGATCGCGATTTTCCGTAATGATATCCAAGGTAAAACTGCTAAACGCTGGGGGCCATGGGGGCAAAACAATGTTGTGATTGAAAAAAGCAATCTTTATGATATAACCGTAAACGAAGTATTTAGTAAAATAACTGGGGTTTTGAAATGAATTACGCGATAATTTTGGCAGGAGGGATAGGCAGCCGTTTCTGGCCGCTAAGCACAGATAGCGAACCAAAACAATTCTTGAAAGTTTCTTCGGATAAGCCGATGATTGAAGAAACTTTGCAGAGAATAAAAGGAATCATTAAAAAAGAAAATATTTATATAGCCGCTAACAAATCACATAAACAAAATATTTTAAACTATGCCCGTAAATTTAATATTCCTCTTAGAAACCTGCTTTTTGAACCAGAATCAAGGAATACATTCGCGCCTATAGCTTTTCTATCGCAAAAAATTCTATCATATGACAACGATGCGGCCATATCGGTGCTGCCTTGCGATCATGTTATAAAATATGCGCGTAAATTTATTAAATGCCTTTCTCAAGCTTATAAAATCAGCGAAACAGGAAATATAGTATGTTTTGGGATTATCCCTAAAAGGGCTGAAACAGGATATGGATACATTAAGATAAAGAAACCAGAAACCAAAAACCAGAAAATACAGATATATGATATTGAAAGATTTATAGAAAAACCCAATTTGGCAAAGGCGAAGGAATTTATCAAGGATAAAAGGTTCTTTTGGAATAGCGGGATTTTTATTTTTAAGGCTAAGACACTACTTGAAGAAATACGCCGGTTATTTCCGGATACATCCAAATATCTAATGTCAAATGAACCTCTAAACAGTTTATGGGTAAAGCTTCCGGATATTTCTATAGATTATGCGGTTATGGAAAAAACAAAAAAAATCGTATTAATGCCTGTTGATTATGGCTGGATAGATTTAGGCAGCTGGCAGGCTATAGAAGAAGTATTAAAAAAAGACAAAAATAATAATATATTCCGGGGTAATAATATTATAGATTTAAATACCAAAAATACTATTATTTGGGGTAATAAAAGGCTTATTGCCACAGTCGGGATTAAAGATATTATTATTGTAGATACTGATAATGCAATACTAGTTTGCGCTAAAGATAAAACGCAGGATGTTAAGAAAATTGCATATAAAATAAACAAGCTCAAAAGTCAAAATTAAAAAATCCCCTCTAACTCCCCTTTTTTAAAGGGGAGAAAAGAGATTGGAAAAGGGAGATTAAGGGGAATTTCTAATGAAAATCTTATTCATAAATCCTTTTGGCATCGGCGATGTATTATTTACTACGGCTCTTATTAACAACATAAAGCAGTCTATGCCAGAATGTTCTATCAGCTACTGGTGTAATGAGCGTGTATCTGAAATTTTTAAATCCGACCCAAGAATAGATAAAGTATTCGCGTTATCCAGAGGAGACTTAAAAAAAATATTTCAGTACTCAATATTCCAAGGATTCAAGAGATTCTTCTCTTTATTAAGAGGGATTAAAAAAGAAAGGTTTGAAGTCGCGTTTGATTTCTCACTAGACCACCGTTATGGGATAATTATAAAATTGTTAGGGATAAAAAAACGCATCGGGCTTAATTATAAGAACAGAGGGAGGTTCCTTACTGATAAAATAAATATAGATGGATATAATGGCAAACATGTAATAGAATATTATCTTGATTTATTAAGATTTATTAGTATTAAACCCCAGACCAAGGGAATGGAAACCTTTGTTTCGCAAGAAAGCATTACAAAATGCAGAAATATGCTTAACCGGTTTGGAATTGGCGATAAAGATTTAGTTGTAGGCATAGCCGCAGGCGCGGGTGCCAGCTGGGGTAAAAATGCTTCGTTAAAACACTGGCCGGCAATTAAATACGCGCAATTAGCTGATAAAATAATTGAAGATTTTAAAGCAAAAATAATATTATTGGGAGATAATACGGAAAAGCCTATTTCAGAGGCCATTATGGCTTCAATGAAAAATAAAACCATAGATTTTACCGGCAAAACTAATCTCCCTGAACTTACAGCAGTAATAAATAATTTAAATTTGTTAATAACAAATGACGGAGGGCCTTTACATATAGCCGTCTCCCGCGGGATAAAAACAATATCTATATTCGGGCCTGTAGATGAATCAGTATACGGCCCTTATCCGCCGTCTGAAAAACACATAGTAATAAAAACTGACTTGGCCTGCAGGCCTTGTTATAAAAAATTCAAAATGGGCATTTGTGACAAAGATAAGAAGTGTATTAATTCTATAGAAACCAATGAAGTATTACAAGCAGTCAAAGAATTATGTAAAGTGTAATACGCGATGCAAAAAAATTAAAATACATTACACATATATTAGAGGAGGATATTTTGAAAGTTCCATTCGTGGATTTAAAATTACAGCATAATGAAGTACTTAGCGAAATAAATAACGCGATAAATACTGTTATTAAAAGAAGCGATTTCATTTTAGGTAAAGATGTTCCCCTTTTTGAACAAGAATTCGCGAAATACTGCGGAGTTAGTTATGCTGTGGGAGTAAGTTCTGGAACAGCAGCGCTTTTTCTTGCCTTAAGTAGTTTAGGTATTTCCTCTTCAGATGAAGTAATTATTCCTGATTTCACTTACATAGCTACCGCGCTGGCGGTTTCTTATACTCAGGCAAAGCCGGTATTTGTGGATATAGAACCGGATACTTATAATATTGATCTAACTAAATTAGAACAGGCTATAACCAAAAATACGAAAGCGATTATCCCGGTACATCTCTATGGCCAGCCGGCCAATATGCCGGAAATCTTAAAAGTAGCAAAAAAATACAAGCTAAAAGTAATTGAAGATGCCGCACAGGCCCATGGAGCAAAAATTAAAATTTCCGGAGGTAAATGGCAAAAAACCGGCGCGCTGGCAGATATCGGTTGTTTTAGTTTTTATCCTTCAAAAAACTTAGGTTGTATGGGAGATGGGGGAATGATAGTAACTAATAACCAGCGAATTTATGAAAAGCTTATAATCTTAAGAGATTATGGCCGTATATCTAAATATGAACATGAGATAATCGGGTATAATTCACGGTTAGATACTTTACAGGCGGCGATTTTACGCGTAAAATTCAGGAAATTAAATACCTGGGATACTATGCGCCAGAAAGCCGCGGGTATGTATAATAAATATTTATCCGGCATTCCCGGCATATATTTGCCTTATGTATCTAAACAAGTAAAACATGTTTACCACGTCTATGCGATTAGAAGTAATAACCGCGATAAACTCTTAGCTAAACTAAAAGAAAACAATATTGATGCCCTTATTCATTACCCTATTCCCATACATCTCCAAAAAGCATACGCGGGCTTAGGTTATAAAAAGGGAGATTTTCCTGTATCTGAAAAAACCGCAAGGGAAATAATCTCTCTTCCTATATACCCGCATTTAAAAGAAGCACAAATTAAATATATCGCTAAAATAATACTACAAGCTCAAGGAGAATAAAAAATGCAAGAAAAAGTCCCGCTTTCAGTGGTTGTTCTGACCAAAAATGAGGCCAGCCGAATAGAAAAATGCCTTGATTCAGTAAAATGGGCTGATGAAATAATTGTAGTTGATGATTTAAGCAGCGATAATACAATTGAAATCACGCAAAAATATACCGATAAAATATTTTCTAAACGAATGGATATAGAAGGCAGTCACCGTAATTGGGCATATTCTCAAGCAAAAAATCAATGGGTATTAAGTTTAGACGCGGATGAAATCGTTACCCCGGAATTAAAAGATGAAATTACTGCGGTTTTGAAAAATAATCCTCTTAAAAATGGATTTACTATCCCTCGCAGGAATTATATTGGTAAATATTGGGTTAAATACGGTGGATGGTATCCCAGCCCACAACTTAAACTTTTTAAAAAAGATAAATTCCGTTATGAAGAAGCTGCTGTGCATCCGCGCGCCTTTATGGATAATCCTTGCGGTCACTTAAAAACTGATTTAATTCATTTTTCCTATAGAGATCTGGAAGATTTTTACCGCAAATTGAATAACCAAACTTCTTACGAAGCTCAAAAATGGTTTAATCAAAACAAACCTATGCGCATAGGAAGATTCCTTTGGCGCAGTTATGACAGGTTTATGAGGATTTATTTTACCAAAAAAGCATATAAAGACGGTTTTATCGGTTTTTTAATCGCTTATAATGCCGCGCTTTATCAATTTATGAGTTATTTAAAATACAGGGAATTGATACTTAAAAAAGAAGATAAATTATAAAACAATATTTTTATCGGGCCCCGCCAAGGCGGGGCCCCTACATAAAAGATATTTATGAAAGTAAATGCCGTATTTTTAGACAGAGATGGGGTTATAAATGAATACCCGGGAGATTTTAAATATGTAACCAGCTGGGAAGAGTTTAAATTCCTGCCTAAAATTGAACCATCGCTTAAAAAATTAATAGAATCAGGATATCTTATCTTTATTATCTCTAACCAGGCAGGTGTTTCCAAAAGGCTTTATACGCAGGAAATACTGAATCTTATTACTCAAAATATGAAAAAAGAATTAATTAAACATGGCATTAATATCTATAAAGTCTATTATTGCACACACCATCCCGATGATAATTGTTATTGCCGTAAGCCTAAGACCGGTTTAATTGATATGGCTATAGCAGACTTAGCAAGAGCAGGGAAAGAACTAAATATAGAAAAGAGCTACTTTATCGGAGATTCAATTTTAGATATCCAAACAGGAAAATCCGCAGGCTTAAAAACCATACTTGTTTTTAGCGGCAGGGAAAAACCTGAAAACAAAGATACTTGGATGCTTACCCCTGATTGGACCGCAAAAGACCTGCCACAGGCAATAGACGTTATCCTTGAAAATAAGTAGGGACAGCCCCGACGTTACGTCGGGGCTGTCAGTTATTTGGTAGATTATTTTATTGGGCCGGCACAGAGACCGGCCCCTACAGAATAAATAATAATTTCATAAATGAAAACAATTATATTTTACGCTTCTGCTGGCGCCGGGCACCGTAAAGCGGCAGAAGCATTATTCAATTATTATAATAACCAGTCTCAAAATGTCCAACTTATTGACGCGCTTGATAAAACTAACTTTGTGTTTAAACATATTTACACACAAGGATATCTATTAATGATAAACCACGCCATGTGGATATGGAAGTTCTTATTTTGGATAACTTCATTAAAAACAGCAGGAAGATTAATCCGGCCGCTAATTCTTTTTTTTAACCTTATAAATTCTCAAAAACTAGTTAATTTTTTAATTTCTGAACAGCCGGATGTTATTATTTCAACACATTTTCTGCCGCCTGAAATAGCCGGTTATTTAGAAAAAAGGAATAAAATAAAATCCAAGCTAATAACGGTAATTACTGATTTTGGAGTACATCCATTCTGGATTACTAAAGAAACCGATATCTATATTACCGCGAGCGAATTCACAAAAACCCAATTAATACAAAAAGGAATAAATACTGATAAAATAAAATCCTTGGGGATCCCTATTGGCGAAAAATTCACTAAAGAATTTAATAAAGAAATGTTATTTAAAAAAATGGGTTTATTATCAGATAAGTTTACTGTATTAATTACTACCGGTTCATTCGGCATAGGGCCGGTTGAAGAAATTACCGCTTTATTATACAAAGAAGTACAAATTGCTGTAGTCTGCGCAAAAAATAAAAAACTTTACTCGAGATTAATATCAAAAAATTACCCTAATGTAAAAGTTTATGGCTTCATAGATAACATAGAAGAGCTGATGGTTGTTTCAGATATGGTTATTGCAAAACCAGGAGGATTAACAATCTCTGAAATACTCTCAATGGAACTAGCCCCTATTTTTATTTCGCCTATACCCGGACAAGAAACAAATAATATGGCTGTTTTAAAAAGCTATGGGATAGGAGAATTAGCCGTTTCAACTAACGATGTATTTCAATATACCCTGGAATACAGAAATAATACTGACAAACTGAATAAAATAAAAGAAAAAATAAGAAAAATTAAACAACCTTTCGCAGCCCGGGAAATTTATAATGCTCTATGCTAAAGTCGTATTTGGACTGCCTGTTGAAGGCCCGTTTGATTATATTATTCCAAAAAATATACAAAAAACAGCTTTCATTGGCTCCAGGGTTATTGTTACATTTGGCAGAGAGAAAAAACTTGGATATATAGTAGCGATTACTTCCAAAACCCGCATAAAAAATATTAAACCTATACTGCAGTTGCCGGATTCCTGCGCATTACTAGACACTAATTTTCTTACGCTTACAAAAATGCTTTCTGAATATTACTGCTGCAGCTGGGGCCAGGCAATAGATACCGCGCTGCCTGAAAGCTTAAAAAAATTAAAACCTGTCCAGATAACTGAAAATCCTATCAAATCAATAAAGGAAAAAAATGTAACGCGTCAGCCAACGGGGGAGATTACC
>JBDRLG010000131.1:0-2660 GCA_043813255.1 Candidatus Omnitrophota bacterium | reverse complement strand
TCTATTACTTCTCCGGCGGCGATTTTACTTATTATTTCCGGGGGTAGAATCTGTATTTTTTGCATTAGATATTCCTTCGGAAGTGTTTGTGTCATTGCGAGGAGCCGCAGCGACGAAGCAATCTTAAAAAAGGATTGCTTCGCCCCAAAAGGGGCCCGCAATGACACTGATAATTTATTTTTTTATTTTTATTTTCCATTCTTGAAATTTATTTAGTGCTTGCAGGCCAGTTAGTGAATTTATATCTGTTTCAGATATTTCTTTTTTTATCTCCTGCCAAACAGTATAATCTTTATCGGTAAATAAAGATAATTGTGATTCCGGCTGGTGTGTTTTTCTGATTTTATCGTGTAGTTTTCCGCTTAGTTCAAGCCGCGAGAGTATCTGTTTAGCGCGTTGGATAACTTCTTGAGGTATTCCCGCAAGCTTTGCCACATATATGCCGTAGCTGTCATCTGTGCCTCCGGGGATGATTTTATGCAGAAAAACTATTTCATCATTCCATTCTTGGACCGCTACGTTGTAATTTTTTACTCCAGTATAGTCTTTTGCCAGCGCGGTAAGTTCATGAAAATGTGTGGCAAAAAGAGTTCGGGCTTTATGTTTCTGCAGGTATTCGGCTATTGACCACGCCAGGCTTAACCCGTCGTAAGTGCTGGTACCTCTGCCTATTTCATCCAAAATCACTAAACTGCGCGGTGAAAGGTTGTTTAAAATGCTGGAAGCCTCATTCATCTCTACCATAAAAGTGCTTTGGCCTTTGGTGATTTCATCATGGGCGCCTATACGGGTGAATATTTTATCTACCAGCCCGATTTTCGCGCTTGCCGCGGGAATATAACTTCCCATCTGCGCCATAATTACCAGAATTGCCGTCTGCCTGATATAGGTGGATTTGCCTGACATATTAGGCCCGGTGATTATGATTAAATGGTTTTCGTCGCAGTCTAAATTTATGTCGTTGGGAATAAAAGGTTCTGCCAGCAGGCTTTCTACAACAGGATGCCTGCCGTCTTTTATTATAATTTCTCTGTCTTCGCTTATTTGAGGGCAGGTCCAGCCGGTTGAAAGGGCAAGTATGCTTAATGAATATAACGCGTCAAGCGCTGAAAGTTTTGAACTGAATATATGAAGCTCAACTGAGTGGTCTAAAATCGTCCTATATAAAACTTCTAGAAGCTGTTTTTCAATTTTTAGTATATCATCCTGAGCGGTTAACATTTTTTCTTCATAATCTTTTAACTCAGGGGTAATATAACGTTCCGCGTTGGCAAGGGTTTGTTTACGTATATAATCGCTGGGGACAGAATTCAAATTAGCTTTTGTTATTTCAATATAATATCCGAATACATGGTTATAGCCAATTTTTAGGGAATTAATGCCGCTGCGTTTTATTTCATTTGCCTGAAGGTTTTTAAGTAATTCTTTGGCATTTTCTTGAATACCGCGTAAAGAATCAAGTTCTTTATTATAGCCCGGACGGATGATTTTACCTTCAGGGTTGGAAAGCGGCAGGTCAGGGTTTATAGCGTTTTCCAATAACTGCCTTATTTCAGGCAGGTCGTTAATTTCAAAAAACCGGTTTTTTTCTTTTAGAGGCATAAGCGTTTTTTGTATATCTGGTATGCGGCAAAGACAGTTGCGTAAAGCAAGCAGGTCTTTGGCTGTGGCGTCGTTGGAGCTTACACGGGAAATGCTTTTTTCAATGTCCGGCAAGTTGCTTAAAAGGCGGTTTAATTCCTGTTGTATCTGTGAATTATTTTTAAGCAGTGTTACTGCCTGTTGGCGTTCGATGATTGAATCTTTAGTTTTTAAAGGATGGTAAACCCAGTTTTTTAAACAGCGTTTCCCAAACGGGCTTAAAGTTTGGTCCATAGTTTTGAATAAATCTTCAAGCGCCAGCCCATAAGTTGCCGCCGGTGAAATAAACACATAGTCGCTGTCAGTATAAAGGGAGATTTTACAGATATGGCGCATAGGCATGCGGTTCATTTGTTTTAAATATTCCAGCAAAGCGCCTGAAGCGGCTATCGCGTGGTTAAGTTCATCTATGCCAAAACCTTTTAAAGAATTAGTCTGGAAGTGCTGGGAAAGGGATTTTCTGGAAATATCCGGATTAAAGCACCAGTCTTCATAAGGGCTTAAGGAAATATTTTTTATCCTTAAAAGCGCGTGTTTAAACAAGCCGCGTATCTTTTCTTCTTCTGATATTGGGAATACGCATTCATATACAGAAAGTTTGGATATCAGTTCTATTATTTTTGTAATGTCACTGTATTGGTTTGTGTGCATCTGTCCGGTTGAGGCGTCAATAAACGCTATGCCGGTTATCTTTTTATCCGGCATAATACTGACTAAATAACGTGAATCATAGCTGTTTTCGTCTATAAATGTGCCGGAGGTTATTATTTTTATCACATCTCTCCGGACAATGCCTTTTGCCTGAGAAGGGTCTTCAAGCTGTTCGCAGATAGCCACTTTTAATCCTGCTTTTATTAGCTTGCTGATATAAGTGTCTTTGGCATGATAGGGGATTCCGCACATGGGTATCCTGCCGGTTTTTCCCGCGTCGCGCGAAGTTAAGACTACATTAAGGATAGGTGATGAGATTTTGGCGTCTTCATAAAACATCTCATAGAAATCGCCTAACCTGAAGAATA
>JBDRLG010000130.1:0-20407 GCA_043813255.1 Candidatus Omnitrophota bacterium | reverse complement strand
AAAGAATTACAGAGAATAAAGCGGCACAAAAAAATTCGGTTGCGTATAAGCGGTACAGGCCAAGTCCCAAGGCTGGTAGTCCATAGAAGTTTAAAAAATATGTGCGCGCAGTTGATAGATGACACAGAGAATAAAACATTATTTTCTATGTCTACTTTGGATAAAGGGATAAAGAATGTTGTTCCTTATGCAGGAAATATAAAGGGAGCGCAGATTTTCGGAGAAGAATTTATCAAGAAGGCGAAAGAAAAAGGGATTACACAGGTGATTTTTGACCGTGCTGGATACCTATATCATGGCAGGATTAAAACATTTGCCGAAGCATTAAGAAAAGGGGGATTAATTTTCTAATATGCGTGAGTTAAATATTGAACGTCAGCAGGAGTTAATAGAGAAAGTTATTAGTATAAACCGTGTTACTAAAGTTACAAAAGGCGGCAAAAAACTTCACTTTAGCGCGTTGGTTGTAGTAGGAGATACAAAAGGCAGAGTTGGTTATGCTTTAGATAAGGCAAATGAAGTTGCTGAGGCAATACGCAAATCTTTGACAAAAGCCAAGAAAGATCTTTTTAGAGTTAGTCTTGAAGGCTCTACAATCCCGCATGAAATTATTGGAGAATTTGGAGCAGCTAAAGTGTTATTAAAGCCTGCTTCTGAAGGTACGGGGGTAATTGCTTCCGGGCCAGTAAGAGCTATTTGTGAAGCCGCGGGGATAAAAAATATTTTAACCAAATGTCTTACAACTAATAATCCTATTAATGTAATTAAAGCAACCGTAGAAGGACTTAAGAACTTAAAGGTAAGCCCAAATGTCAAGGAATCCTGCTAAAGCGGGGTTCCGCAGATCCCGCCGAAGGCGGGGAAAAATATAATTTACTATGATAAAAAAGACACGAAATCAAAAGAGTAATAAGTTAGAAACTAAAACAGAGAAAACCCCTATTGAGAAGGAAAAATCTGTTGAAATATTAGGTTTGCATAGGCTTAGTGCTCCTAAAGGGATGAATAGAAGAAAGAGAATTCTGGGAAGAGGCCCGAGTTCAGGGCATGGTAAAACATCTACTAGGGGAAGTAAAGGCCAGACTTCGCGTGCGGGCCGTGATATGTATTTAGGATTTGAAGGAGGGCAGACTCCTTTAATCCGCAGAATGCCTAAAAGAGGGTTTGTAAATAAATTTAAAAAGTCTTTTCAGATAATAAATCTGGATGCACTTAACAAAATTAAAGATGCTCTGATAACTCTGGAGATATTAGAAAAAGAAGGGCTTATTAAAGATAAAAATAAGCCTGTAAAAATATTATCTGATGGACAGATTAAGAAAGCTGTAACTATTCAGGCACATGCTTTTTCCAAAAAAGCTCAGGATAAAATTTTAGAAGCCGGTGGAAAATTTGAGGTTTTGAATGTTTAGTGCTTTAGTAAATTCGTTTAAGATCCCCGATTTAAAAAAACGTTTAATCATTACTGGTGCTCTTCTTATTGTATACCGTATTGGTTGTTTTGTCCCAACTCCCGGTATTAATGGAGCGGCTTTAGCGGAATTTTTTGCACGTATTGCTAAAACACAAGGCGGCGCGCTCTTTGGCATAATTAATATGTTTTCAGGCGGCGCTATGGAGCGGTTGACTATTTTCGCGCTTGGGATTATGCCATATATCTCATCGTCAATTATTATGCAGCTTTTAACCGCAGTTATCCCCGCTCTTGAAAAATTAGCTAAAGAAGGCAAAGCTGGATATGAAAAAATAAACCAGTATACTCGTTATGGGACAGTAGTCCTTTCAGTAATTCAGTCATTTTTTATTGCTCTATGGCTTGAAAATCCCGCGCGATTTGAAGGCTTAAAAGTTGTAATGGATCCGGGATGGGGATTTAGAATTCTTACAGTGCTTACTTTAACTACAGGCACTATATTTATAATGTGGCTGGGTGAGCAGATTCAGGAAAGAGGGATAGGTAATGGCATATCTTTAGTTATCACAGCAGGTATTATATCCAGAATACCCGCGGCTTTACAGCAGTTATATATTTTGATTTCTCCTTTTTCTCCAGCACGGCGCCAAATTCAGCCTATTACTTTAGTAGTTATGGCTGTATTGCTTGTAGCAGTAGTATTCGCGGTAATATTAATTACTCAGGGGCAGAGAAAAGTTCCTGTTCAATACGCGCGCAGAGTAGTGGGAAGAAAAATTTATGGCGGGCAAAGTACATATATCCCGCTTAAAGTTGATACATCAGGGGTAATCGCGATAATCTTCGCGCAGTCAATAATCCTTTTTCCCGCGACGCTTGCGTCTTTCATTCCTAACCCGGGCTTTCAAAGGCTGGCTCAAGGGTTAATGAGAGGCCATTTGCTCTACACTGTAGTATACGCGTTATTAATTATATTTTTCTGTTATTTTTATACCGCAATAGTATTTAATCCCATAGAATTATCAGAAAACATGAAAAAATACGGCGGGTTTATTCCCGGTATACGCCCGGGTACTGCTACAGCAGAATATTTATATTACATTATGAACAGAATTACTTTAGCTGGAGCGTCATTTATCGCGATTATAGCGATATTCCCTGATTTTATTATGGCATGGTTAAAAGTTCCATATTTAGTTGCTTCATTTTTTGGCGGCACAGGTATTTTAATTATTGTAGGTGTTATGCTTGATACTGTTAAACAAATAGAATCCCATCTTTTGATGCATCATTACGAAGGTTTTATTAAAACCGGGCGTATTAAAGGAAGAAGATAATGAATATTATACTTTTAGGGCCGCCGGGAGCAGGAAAAGGGACACAGGCAAAAACATTGGCAGGAAAATTAGTTCTAGCGCATATATCAACAGGGGATTTACTGCGGCAGAATGTAGTTAATGGGACTGATTTAGGGAAAAAAGCTAAGGACTTTATGGATAAGGGATTGCTTGTCCCGGATGAGTTAGTTACTCAGATGGTATCTAAACGCCTTGATGAAGCGGATATTAAAAAAGGGTTTATACTGGATGGTTATCCGAGGAATATAAATCAGGCAGAAACTTTAGATAATTTATTAAAGCAAAAAAAAATTAATATAGATTTTGTTATAGATTTAGATACAAAACAAGAAGTAATTATTCAGAGGCTCGCAGGACGCCTTGCTTGTAAGAAATGCAGCGCGAATTTTCATATTAAGAATATGCCTCCCAAAAAAGATATGATCTGTGATAATTGCGGTAGTACTCTTTATCAAAGAGCGGATGATAATGAAGAGACTATAAAAAAGCGGCTTGAAGTTTACCGCAGCGAATCAGAGCCTTTAATTCAGTATTATCAGGTAAAACAAAAATTACACCGGGTTGCGGCAAATGAAGAAGCAGAAGTGGTTTTAAAGAAGATTATCGAGTTAGTAGAAAAAGGCAATGATTCCGTTAAAGTCAGATAAAGATTTAGAAATGATGCGCTGTGCCGGCAGGATTCTTGCCGCGATAATGCATGAATTGCAGAAGCATATATGTGTGAATATATCAACTTTTGAATTAGATAGGATAGCGGGAGAATTATTCTTTAAAGAAAGGGTTATAGCTGCTTTTAAAGGATATAAAGGCTTTCCCGCGAATATTTGTGCTTCAGTTAATGAAGAGATAGTACATGGAATACCTGATAAGAGAAAGCTAAAAGAAGGCGATATATTAAGTTTAGATTTAGGATTAAATTATCAAGGCTTTTTTTCTGATGCGGCAATAACTGTGGGAATCGGGAAGATATCTTCTCAGGTAGAAAAACTGATAGAAGTTACAAAGGCTGCTTTAGGCCAAGGGATAGAGCAGGCAAGAGAGAATAATCATTTGTTAGATATCTCTTATGCGATACAGAGTTATGTAGAGAGTAAAGGTTTTTCTGTAGTAAAACAATTTGTAGGCCATGGAATAGGCAAAGAACTACATGAAGAACCGGAAATTCCCAATTTTGGCCAGCCCCATCAAGGGAAAGTTTTAAAAAAAGGCATGGTTTTTGCTATAGAGCCGATGGTTAATATCGGAACTTGGAAATGTGAAATTATTGATAACGGCTGGACTGCGGTTACTTGTGATAAGTCTTATTCCGCGCACTTTGAGAATACTGTAGCTATTACAAAAGATGGGCCGGAGATTTTGACTAAGTTGTCTTAAGGTGAGCTATTCCTAAAAGTTATCGCTGAAAGTGATTTTTTTGCGGAGAGGCAGATGGCTAAAGAAGATTTAATTGAGACTGAGGGCAAGATAATTGAGGCTTTGCCTAACGCGATGTTTAGAGTAGAGTTGGAAAATGGACATATAGTTTTGGCTCATGTATCAGGCAAGATGAGGATGCATTTTATCAGGATATTGCCCGGTGATAAAGTGAAATTGGAGTTATCTCCCTATGATTTGACCCGTGGGAGGATTACTTTTAGAGTTAAATAATTCAATAAAGAGCTGTCAGCTTTCAGCGGTCAGCTATCAGCAAAATATTTTCTGCCAGTAGGCAGGTTTAGCTGATGGCTGAAGGCTGATAGCTGAAAGCAAAAAAAATGAAAGTTAAATCATCAGTAAAAAAAATTTGTGATAAATGTAAAGTTATTAAAAGAAAAGGCGTAGTGCGTATTATATGTTCTAATGCTAAACATAAACAGAGACAGGGATAATAAAAAGCAGTCCATAGTCAATGGTCAATAGTCCATAGAATAAAGAAATTTGAGGTTTTTCGTTTTTTTTAAATAACTACGGACTATGGTCTATGGACTATGGTCTAATTGAACGGAGTGAGGATATGCCAAGAATTCTAGGGGTAGATATACCAAAAGAAAAAAGGATAGAAATATCATTGACTTATTTATATGGAGTTAGTAGATTTGTTTCTAATAAAATATTAAAAGAAGCTGGTATTGAGCCGAATAAACGCGCTAAAGAATTATCTGAAGCAGAGATTTCCAATATTACAAATATATTGCAAAAAGGCAGTTATAAAGTAGAAGGGGATTTACGCCGTGAAATATCCCAGAATATTAAAAGGCTGATGGATATTGGATGTTGGCGCGGTATGCGGCATAAAAAAGGGCTTCCTGTTCATGGACAGAGGACAAGGACAAATGCCAGGACAAGGAAAGGGCCGCGTAAAGGAAACACATTAGTAAAAAAGCCTGCTGGTAATAAACCCCGTTAGAAAGAATTTCTAAGAGGGTAAAGGCGCAAAATAAAGAGATGATGGAAAGGGGTAGGAAAATTAATGGCTACTAAAGAAAAAGCAAAAAAGAAGAAAGTTGCTAAAGGAATTACCTCAGGAATAGCGCATATTTTAGCAAGTTTTAATAATACGATAATTAATATTACTGATAAGCAGGGTAATACTCTTGCTTGGTCAACTCCGGGTATGGTAGGTTACAGCGGTTCAAAAAAATCCACCCCTTTCGCGGCTCAAATAGCGGCTACTGACGCAGCCAAAAAAGCAAAAGATATAGGAATAAAAGAAGTGGATGTTTATGTGAAAGGACCGGGTTTTGGCAGGGAATCAGCAATTAGGGCAATTCAAGCCGCAGGGTTAACAGTGACTTCAATTAGGGATATTACTCCTATACCTCATAATGGTTGTCGTCCTAAAAAGAAAAGGAGAGTATAATAAATGGCTCGCTATACTGAAGCGGTATGCAGATTATGCCGTCGAGACGGAGAAAAATTATTTTTAAAAGGTACTAGGTGTTATACGCCAAAATGCGCTATGGCTAAAAGAGCTTTTGCTCCCGGGCAGCATGGGATGAGTAAATCTAAGCTTTCTAACTATGGTGTGCAGCTTAGAGAAAAACAGAAAGTAAAGTGGATGTATGGTGTGTTAGAGAGGCAGTTCCGTAAATATTTTGAACTGGCATCAAGGAAAAAAGGTATTACAGGGCGGATACTCTTGCAGCTTTTGGAAAGAAGGCTGGATAATGCCGTGTTCAGGTTAGGTCTCGCTGCTTCTCGTGTTCAAGCTCGTCAGGTAGTAGGGCACAATTTTATATATGTTAATTCCCGCAGGGTTAATATTCCATCTTTTTTAATTGATAAAGATGATATTATTGAAATAAAAGCAAAAGATAAAGCATTAAAGACGATCAGGGAAAATATGGAACTTATTAAAGATAGAGTTGTTCCTTCATGGTTAGAATTTAATAATCAGGATTTAAAGGCAAAGGTTTTAAGATTACCCGAGAAAGAAGATAGTGCAAGCACTATTGAAGAGCAATTAATCGTAGAACTTTACTCTAAGTAAAAATTAGTTAGATGGTTAAATTATGAGTTGTAATTAACCAAGCAAAAATGAGGTGAAAAAAAATGGGCATAAAATGGAGAGATTTTCAACTACCGAAACGGCTTGAGTGTGATGAGTCCACGTATACTGATACCTATGGCAGATTTTTTGCTGCTCCTTTTGAGAAAGGTTATGGAGTAACTTTAGGCAATTCTCTCAGAAGGGTGCTATTATCTTCTATAGAGGGCAGTGCTGTGACTAATATTAAAATAGAAGGGGTAAGTCATGAATTTTCGACTATACCGGGAGTTCTTGAGGATATTACTGAGATGATTTTGAATATAAAAAGCCTGATTATTAATTCGCATTCAAAGATCCCAAAAACAATATATATTAAGAAAAATACAAAAGGCGAAATTAAGGCAAAAGACATTGAAGCTGATGATACTATAGAGATTATTAATCCTGATTTGCATATCGCTACTTTGACAAAAGATACTAAGTTTGCAATGGAAATGGAAGTTGCTAAAGGAAGAGGCTATGTATCAGCAGAGTTAAACAAACGGGAAGATTTGCCTATTGGGGTGATTCCGATAGATTCAATTTTTAGCCCGGTTAAAAAAATAAGTTTCTACGTAGAAAATACACGTGTTGGGCATAGGACTGATTATGATAAGCTGGTATTAGATATTTTTACTAATGGCGCTATAAGCCCGAAAGACGCTCTTTTATACGCGTCAAATATATTACAAAGGCATTTGGATATATTTGTCAGTTTCGGCCAGCTGCCGGAAGATGTGGAAGAAGAACCTGAAATGTCAAAGGATGAAGTAGTTGTATACGAGAAATTAAGGCTGCCGATTTCAGAGCTTGAATTATCGGTAAGGAGTTCTAATTGTTTAAGGGAAGCCAATATAAGAATAATCGGGGATTTAGTAAAAAGAAATGAAGAAGAAATGCTGGGTTTTAAGAATTTTGGAAAGAAATCCCTGACTGAAATAAAAGAGCTTCTTGCGGCAATGGGATTAGGTTTAGGCATACAGGTGGATACAAAGAAGTTAAATAAACAATAAACATATTAATTAAAACTCTATACTCTAATTAAAGTTAGAATTTAGGGTAAATTCATTCGTTTGGCTTGCGTTTTAAAAAAATACTTGCGTAAGTTAAGCGTTTATTTTGAGATGAGACATAAAAAAAGAAAATTCTTAATTAATCGTAATACCAGTTGGAAAAAAGCCACATTAGTTAGTTTAACAAAAAGTTTATTAATACATCAAAGTATTAAAACTACAAAAGCCAAAGCTGTAGCGGTAAAACCGGTGGTAGAGAAATTAATAACTTTGGCAAAAGATAATACTCTTGCCGCGAAAAGACATGCGTATAAAATTTTATGCGAACATAAGCTTGTGAGTTATTTATTTAATGACATCGGGCCGAGGTTTAATAAAAGATCAGGCGGGTATACCAGAGTTTTGAATTTAGGCCAAAGGCGCGGTGACGGAGCAAATATAGCTCTTTTGGAGTTAACAGAGATTAAGAAGAAAGAAGTAAAAAAGCATAAAAAATCCGAAGACAAGCAAAAAGATAAAATAACTGCAGGATACCCCGCCACGGCGGGGTCCGTTACTGAAGAAACAAAGACAAAAACAGAAATAGCAGAAAAAGAACATAATCATCCGGGAGAAAAAAAAGCTTCTAAGAAGTTCTTAGGAGGTATAAGAAAGATTTTTAAGAAAGAGAGAGATTCTTTATAAAACTGTATGAAGATAGATACCAGGCTATCGGAACGTTTAAAAAAAATAAATCCTTCTTCCACTCTGCTAATTACTTCTAAAGCTAAAAAATTAAAGTCGGAAGGAAGAGATATAATAAATCTTGCTGCTGGAGAACCTGATTTTGATACTCCGGAGTTTATAAAATCTGCCGCGATAGAAGCTATTAAGGCGGGTTTTACTAAATACACCCCTACAACTGGAATCCCAGAACTTAAAAAAATTATCTGTGAAAAGCTTAATAAAGATAATTCGTTACATTACTCACCTAGTCAAATAGTTGTTTCTTGCGGCGCCAAACACAGTATATTTAATACTTTAGCTGTTCTTCTCAAACATGGAGATGAGGTATTAATACCTTCTCCTTTTTGGGTCAGCTATCCCGAAATAGTAAATTTCTGTGAAGCCAGGCCTGTTTTTATTAAAACTCAAGCAGAGCATAATTTTAAAATAAGCAGCAAAGACTTAGAAAAGTATATTACTGCTAAAACGAAAGTGTTTATTTTAAACAGCCCTTCTAATCCGGCAGGAAGCGTTTATAGTTGTGATGAAATAAAGGCAATTGCTGAGATCTGTGTGTCAAAAAAGATATTTGTTGTCAGTGATGAAATATATGAAAAGATTATTTTTGATAATTTAAAGCATGTTTCTATCGCGAGCATGGGGCAGGATATTTATGATTTGACTGTAACTATTAACGGCCTGTCTAAAAGTTATTCGATGACTGGATGGCGTATAGGGTATCTGGCAGGCCCTCAGGATATTGTAGACGCAGTTTCTAAATTACAGGACCACACCACGTCAAATCCTGCTTCTATAAGCCAAAAGGCCGCGGTTGCCGCGTTAGAAGCCCCTGAGGATTTTATAAAGGGTATGGCAGCAGAATTTCAAAAAAGAAGAGATTATTGTCTGGAAAAGTTAAGTAAAATTAAAAAACTAAGTTTTGTAAAGCCTCAAGGGGCTTTTTATATATTTTGTAATATCGCTAAGACAGGGTTGGATTCTTTGACCTTTGCTAACCGGCTGCTGGATGAGTCTTATGTATCAGTAATTCCCGGAGCCGCGTTTGGAAGGGATGATTATATTAGGATTAGTTTCGCAACCGGCATTAAACAATTGGAAATAGGGTTCAATAGAATAGAAGAGTGGGTAAATAAAAATCCGTAATCCGTAATTCGTAAATCGTAATTAAAACAAAATGGCAAAAACTATCGCGGAAAAAATATTAAGTAAACATTCCGGTAAAGATTTAAAAGCAGGCGATTTCGCAATATGTAAAGTTGATTTTACTTTTGGGCAGGATGGGACTTCTTCAATCATAATTGATAGAGTTAAAGAACTTGGCATAAAAAAGTTTAAAACAAAATTTTGTATGGTTATTGACCACAGCGCGCCTTCTCCCAGTGAAGGGGTTTCTAAAATCCATAAGAAGATGCGGACATTCGCCCAAGATTATAATACAGGTTTATTTGATATTGGATGCGGGGTCTGCCATCAGGTTATTCCTGAATCGGGTAGTATTTTGCCGGGTGATTTAGTCTTAGGAGCGGATTCACATACTTGTACTTATGGGGCATTAGGTATTTTTTCTACAGGAGTAGGGTCTACTGATTTAGCTATCGCGCTTGTGACAGGAAAAAACTGGTTTAAAGTGCCTCAAACATATAAAATAATAGTTAAAGGCAAGATTCCTAAGGGGGTATTCGCTAAAGATATAATTCTTCATATTATTTCAGATATAAAGGCGGATGGCGCTACTTATAAGGCAGTAGAATTCTACGGGCCTGTTATTGACAAATTGAATATGGATGGTAGATTCACTATAACTAATATGGTTGTTGAGATGGGCGCTAAAGTTGGTTTTATGCCGGTAGATAAAAATACCATGGATTGGTTTTCAAAAAGAGGGTTGAAAACAAAAAATATTCATTCTGTAACAGCGGATAAAAACGCAAAATATGAAAAAGTCATAGAGTATGATATTTCAAAACTAGAGCCGCAGGTTTCATGTCCGCATACTGTGGATAATATATCTGCCGCGGCAGAATTAAAGAAAGTAAAGATTAATGAAGCTTATTTAGGGACTTGTACCAATGGCAGGTTATCTGATTTAAAAATAGCCGCGAAAATATTAAAATCAAAAAAAGTAGCTTCAGATGTACGTTTTATTGTAGCACCAAGCTCCCGGAATATTTATCTGGAAGCTTTAAAAACAGGGATTATAGATATATTTATTAAAGCCGGCGCGGTTATAGTTGCTCCAGGATGCGGCCCTTGTGTTGGTACTCATAATGGTGTTCCGGCAGATGGAGAAATTGTCTTATCTACAGCCAACAGGAATTTTAAGGGTAGAATGGGAAATCCCAATGCTTTTATATATTTGGGGTCTCCAGCAACAGTTACCGCTTCCGCGGTAGAAGGAAAAATAACTGATCCAAGAAAGTATTTATAATAGGGTATAGAAACCTAAATAAGCATTATTAAGGAGGCATAAATATGGAAATAAAAGAATTATTAATGCTTTGTATTGAAAAAGGCGCTTCTGATTTACATTTTACAGAGAACGAGCCTCCTTTATTACGTATTGATGGGAAATTGATACGTACAGAATTAGAACTGCTTAATAAATCAGAATTAAAAAAATTAATATATAGTATTTTAACTAATCCTCAAAAAGAAGCTTTTGAACGTGATTTAGAATTGGATTTTTCATTGGCTCTTCCCGGCATGGATAGATTTAGAGTAAATGTCCATTTACAAAAAGGTTCAGTTGAAGCCGCGATGAGGCGTGTCCCTTTAGTTATTCCAAGTATAGAATCGTTAAAATTACCTTCTATAATTGTTGATTTGGCACGCAAGCCTAATGGCTTAGTTTTAGTCACAGGCCCTACTGGAATGGGAAAAACTACTACTTTAGCGGCAATGATTGACCTTATAAATAATGAAAGAGACTGCCTTATGATTTCTATCGAGGACCCGCTTGAATTTATCCATAAAAATAAAAGAAGTGTTATTAAACAGAGAGAAGTATATTCAGATACCCGGTCTTTTTCTGAGGCATTAAAACATGCTCTCAGGCAGGATCCTGATGTAATTGTAGTAGGTGAGATGCGTGATTTAGAGACTATTTCCACGACTCTTACAGCCGCGGAAACCGGCCACTTGGTTTTGGCGACATTGCATACACCCGATGCTCCTCAGACTATAGAGAGAATTATTGATGTTTTTCCTCCGCATCAGCAGCAACAGGTTAAATTACAGCTGGCAGACTGTTTACAGGGGGTTGTTTCTCAATTACTCCTTCCTCATGTTTCTGGTCAAGGCAGAGTTTTGGCAACTGAAATAATGATTGGTACTCCGGCAATAAGAAATCTTATTAGGGAACAGGAGATTGAACAAATTCCTACTATTATGCAGACAGGAAGCCAATATGGGATGAGAACCATGGATAAGTCTCTGAAAGAACTTTTTCAGCATAGGATAATTACTTTAGACGTAGCTATGTCTAAGGCAAAGAATTTAGATGAATTTAGGCAATTATAAAAAATAGCATATAGCGGGTAGCGTATAGTTAGAAATTTTTTGTTTTACTAAACGCTAAACGCTAAACGCTAAACGCTAATAAATATACGCTAAATAATGAAAATAAAAGGGGTTTCTATAAAATTAGGGGATAATATAAATACGGATTTTATTATTTCCGGCAGGTATAAATTTTCCATAACTGATATGAAAGAGCTGGCAAAACATATTATGGAGGATCTTGATCCTGATTTCTCAAAAAAAATATCTCCCGGTAAATCTATTATGGTTGCTGGAAGCAACTTTGGCATGGGTTCATCGCGTGAACAGGCGCCATTAGTGATAAAAGAAGCTGGTATAGCGGCGGTTTTGGCAAAGAGTTTTGCCAGAATATTTTACCGTAACGCGTTTAATATCGGGTTGGTTCTTATAGAGGTAGATACCGATAGAATAGATGAGAAAGATCTCTTGGAAATAGATTTAGATAAAGGTATTTTTAGAAACCTCACAAAAAATTATCAAGAAAAAATAAACCCTTTGCCGGAATTTATGCAGGCATTATTAAAAGAAGGCGGAGTGGTTAATTATTTTAAAAAATACGGAGAGCTTAAGATTAGTTAAATGGTGAGTAATTAACCAATTAACCAATTAACCAACTTATATGAAGCATAAAGTTACTTTAATACCCGGAGATGGTATAGGCCCTGAAGTTTCTTTGGCGGCAAAGCGCTGTATAGACGCCACAGGAGTTGACATTGAATGGGAAGAAGTTATAGCCGGGAGCGCGGCTCAGGAAAAGTTTGGGGATCTTTTACCTAAAGAAGTTTTGGATTCTATTACAAGGAATGGCAAAGCCTTAAAGGGCCCTATTATTACTCCTATAGGAGTAGGATTCCGTTCTGTAAATGTAGCAATCAGGCATGCTTTGGATTTGTTTGCTTGTGTCAGGCCGGTAAAATCATATGAAGGAGTAAAGAGCCTGTATAAGGATATTGATATAGTTATTATAAGGGAGAATAGCGAAGATCTATACGCGGGTATTGAGTTTGAAGAAGGAAAACATGAGACAAAACAGCTTATTCAGGAAATAGAGACCTTTACAAAGAAAAAAATCCGTCAGGATTCAGGTATTTCTATTAAGCCTATTTCAAGGTTTGCTTCTGAGCGTATTGTAAAATTTGCTTTTGAATATGCTTTGAAAAACGGCCGTAAAAAAGTCACCGCCGTACATAAGGCTAATATTATGAAATTTACTGACGGTTTGTTTTTAAGAACCGCGAGGGAAGTAGCAGAGCGTTACGCCGATAAAATAATTTTTGAAGAAACGATAGTTGATAATATGGCAATGCAGCTTGTGCAAAAGCCGCAGAATTATGATGTTTTAGTGCTTCCTAATCTCTATGGGGATATCATATCAGATTTATGCGCGGGTTTAATCGGTGGGTTAGGTATTGCTCCGGGAGCTAATATTGGAGAAGATAAAGCAGTCTTTGAAGCAGTCCATGGTTCAGCCCCAAAATATGCCGGTAAAAATAAGGTTAACCCTACAGCAATGATTCTATCCGGAGTCCTAATGCTTAAATACATCAAAGAAGAAAAAGCAGCTAATGTTTTAGAAGATGCTGTCCGAGCTGTATTGCGTGAAGGTATATCTGTGACCTATGATTTAAAGCCCCGCCGTGATGACCCAACTACCGTAGGCACAAAAGAAATGGCCGATGCGGTAATTAATAAAATAAAAAATACACTTAAATCATGAAAATTTCTGTAATTGGCGCGGGAAATGTAGGAGGATTGACAGCAATGCGCCTTGCTCAGGAAGGCTTAGGCGATATCTTTCTGGTAGATATTTCAAAAGGGCTTGCGCAGGGGAAATGTTTTGATATGGAAGATGCTCAATCCCTTTTAAAGAAAGACTATAGCGTTACCGGTACAGAGAATATAAATGATATAAAGGATTCTGGAATTATTATAATTACTGCCGGGCTTGCGCGTAAACCGGGCATGACCAGAGAAGACTTATTAAATAAGAATGCGAGTATATTAAAAGATATATGTTCGAATATAAAATCCCTGGCTCCTGAGGCAATAGTAATTATAGTTACAAATCCGTTGGATTTACTCACCTGCTTTGCTTTAAAAAATACAGGTTTTGCGCCTAATAAGATATTGGGTATGGGGCTTAGTTTGGATTCCGCCAGATTCGCTAATCTTATCAGTAAAGAATTGAATGTATCCGTATTAGATATAGACGCCTGTGTAATCGCCAGCCACGGAGAGGGGATGCTGCCTTTGCCTCGTTATACCAAAGTAAAAGGTGTAGCTTTGGATAAATTGCTTGATCAGCAAAAAAGGCAGGCATTGGTAACTAAAACTATAGATAGGGGCAAAGAAATAGTGTCTTTATTAGGAAGCGGCAGTGCTTATTTTGCTCCTTCAGCGGCAGTAGCAGAGATAGTAAAAATAATCGTTAAAGACCAGAAATCCATTTTGGGAGTGTCGGTTTATTTAAAGGGTGAATATGGTATTAATGATATTTGTATTGGTGTGCCGTGTTGTTTAGGCAGAAACGGTATAGAAAAGATTATAGAATTAGATTTGAATGAACAGGAAAAAAATGATTTGCAGGCTTGTGCTGAGAAGCTTAAAGAGCAGTATAATAATTTAGTAACGCATATTTAAGCATAATTCCCCTCCCCTTGTGGGAGGGGTTAGGGGAGGGGTAATTCATTAAAGATTAAATCCTCCCCGCCCTAACCCTCCCCACAAGGAGGAGGGAAGATTGGTATAATATGGATTATGATTTAGTAATAATTGGTGCTGGCTGGGCGGGGTTTAACGCGGCGATAAAGGCTAAACAAGCCGGCCTTAAAACAGCGCTTATTGAAAATGAGCAAGTCGGCGGGACATGCCTTAACCGCGGTTGTATCCCTACCAAAACACTTATTCAATCCGCGAAAGTATTTAACTTGATTAAAAAATCAAAAATATTTTCTATTGAAACATCTGAGCCTAAAATAAATTTTTCTGAACTTTTAGCAAGAAAAGATAAAATTGTGCAGGAACTTCGTCAGGGTATGGAATTCATGCTAAAAGGGGTAGATATTTTTAAAGGGCAGGCAGAGTTTTTGACATCAAATCAAATAAAAATAGGACAGGATCAGTTAAACTCGAAGTCAGTTATAATCGCCACAGGTTCAAAACCCCGTTGTGTTAAAACATTAAAATTTGACCAAAAAAAGATAGTTTCCAGTGATGATCTTCTTGTGTTAAAAGAAATACCTAAATCTCTTTTGGTAATCGGCGGCGGAGTTATCGGATGTGAATTTGCCAGTTTATTCCATAGATTAGGTTCGCAAGTTTGTATTATAGAGAAAAAAGAGCAGCTTTTACCGGGAGAAGATAAAGATCTGTCCAGAAAATTAGAATCTCTTTTTAAGAAAAAAGGAATTAAGGTTGTTACTAACGCGGAAGTTTCTGATGCAAAATTCGGGATAAATAATTATGAGTTAGTTTTAGTCTCTGTAGGAAGGGCCCCGCAAATAGAAAATTTAGGGTTAGAAAAAATCGGTATAGAAACAGAATTCGGGGCAATAAAAACTGACGAGTACTTAAGGACTAATATAGCGCATATTTTTGCGGCAGGCGATTGCACAGGGCAGATTATGCTGGCTCACTTTGCGGCTTATCAGGGCAAAGCTGCCGTGGAAAATGTTATCTCTGGAAATAATTTGCGTAAATGCGGTAATTCTATTGTGCCAAATTGTATTTTTACCGACCCGGAAGCAGCCAGTGTGGGTATAAATGAAGAAAAAGCCGAACTGAAAGGCATAAAATTAAAAATAAATAAGTTTGATTTTCTTGGTTCTGGTATGGCAAGGATTCTTGATGAAAAAGATGGTTTTATAAAGATTTTTTCAGATGAAAAAGATGGCAGAGTATTAGGCGCTTCTATAATAGGCCCTTACGCGACTGAGTTGGTTAATATTTTCAGCCTTGCCATAACAAATTCACTTCATATATCTCAGATACAAGAAACGATATTTACCCATCCTAGTTTATCCGAATCAATAGCGCAGGCATTAAAGTAATCCTATGGATTTTAAAGTATTTGATTTAGGGCTAATTAATTTTGCCTCAGCTATATCACGCCAAAAAGATATATTTAATCAGGTAAAAAACGGGGTTTTGCAATCGGCATTAATAATTTGCCGTCATTATCCGGTAATTACTTTAGGCAGGACTGCGGATAAGAAAAATATTCTTTTAGATGAACTGAATCTGAAAGAAAAATCGTTAGAGATATTTGTAACGCAAAGAGGAGGAGATGTTACTTATCATGGCCCTGGACAGATTATAGCTTACCCTATATTTAACCTGCAATATTTTAAAAAAGACATACATTTATTTTTAAGGCGACTGGAAGATGTGGTAATAAAACTATTGTCGGATTATAAAGTTAGTGGTATAAAAAGAAAAGGTTTTACCGGCGTCTGGGTAGGAAATAAAAAGATTTCTTCTATAGGGATTAGTATAAAGAATTGGATAACTTTTCATGGAGTAAGCATAAATATAGAAAAGCAAGACTTAGGTAATTTCCGTTTTATCAGGCCGTGCGGTATGGATATAGAGATGGCTGCTTTGGATGAGCTGGCAGCTGAAAAAATAAGTTTTAAGAATATAAAAAATAAATTGACAGGAAGATTTAGAGAAGAGTTTATAAAAAATAATTAATTACCTTCTCCTTGTGAGACTGTGCTAAATGAAGCTTTTGGGAGTATTTGTGTCATTGCGAGGAGTGAAACGACGAAGCAATCTCTATGAGGGTTAAGATTGCTTCGCCCTTCGGGGCTCGCAATGACACAAAAAAAGGCCATTTGGCTCAGTCTCCTTATGGGAGGGGTTATGGGAGGGGTATCTTATGACTAAAGTAATTTTACCAGAATTAGGCGAAGGCATAGAAACAGCCACAGTTTCCTATTGGTATTTTCAGCAAGGGGATAAAGTTAATGATAAGGAAGATTTGGTAGAGCTTGCTACAGATAAAGCCACTTTTAACCTCCCAAGCTCCTGCGCGGGTATACTTGCCAAAATTAATGTTAAAGAAGGCGAGAGCGTAAAAATCGGGGATGTTCTGGCAGAGATTGAATAATTTATTGACAAATAGACAGCTAGGTAGTATATTTAGTAGTTCTTCCAAAAAACCAGGGAAATATTTGGATTTTTATTGTAACAGGTTATCAAAGACTTTATAAATATTTTTAGAAAGCAAGATGAAACATTTAGTTTTTTTATTGGTATTCTTATGTCTAGTTGGGATAGTAACAGTTAAGATTTTTAAAAAAAATAGTTATTCTTCTGAAAAAAAACAGATAAAAGAATCTGCATCTGAAGTTCCTGAGTTTACAGGCTTATCAATATCAAGATATATTGATAGAGAAAAGAACTTTGATATCAAATGCAGTAAGGCGTCTATTCAAAACAGCAGGATAGGTTTTTTAAACATTGGTATTTTAAAGATTGTTAAAATGGAAGATGTGGAAATAGAGTTTTTTCAGGATAAGTCTGCGGTTTCAATAATTCATAGCGATTACGGAACAATGGATCTTTTTAAAAAAGATGTATTATTATATGGCAATGTGAAAGTTGCTGCCGGCGAAAATCAAAGCCTAATGGCTGATAAAATTATGTTTTCTCCGGAAAAAAAGATGTTGTCTACTCAGGATAAATTTACTTTAATAAATGAAAAAGGGGCAATTGAGGGCAGAGGTTTTAGAGGGGATGTTAAATTAAGCAAAGTTTTTTACGCTCAAGAATATAACAATTTAAATTAATTTTACAGGAGGAAACAGTGAAAATACATAAGTTATTTATACCGTTAATTAGTTTGTTTATAATTTTAAGCGCCGGCAGATGTATGGCTGAAGTTGTTTATGGCTATGTTAATGGTGACGGCCAGATTACTCTTGCGGATGCTTCTTTAGTGTTGAATTATACAGTTAAGGCAGCTAATTTTACCCCGGAACAGTTGACAGCTGCTGATGTAACAGCAGATAAAACAGTCAGTGCTTATGATGCGGCATATATTTTAAAAATGGTATCGCATCTAATAAAGGAATTTCCGGTTAAAGAAGTGATGTTTAAGGAGCTTAAAGAAAAAGCAAAGGATTCTTTGGGTAAAGGTGATTTAATAAACGCGAATAAACTCTTTAAGCAGGCTTTAGAATCGTATCCTGAAGATCAGGAAGCTAATTTCTTTTATGCTATTACGCGTGTTCTTGTCATCGTGCAGTCTAATGAAGATGGCCCTGATGCAGATAAGATGGATAGTTTTAAGGAATTATTAGACAGGCTGGGAGTCAATAAAGACGGCAGGTATCTTTTTAATTGGAGCGCTTCCATGCCTCTTGATAAAAATGGAAAGCCTATTTTGCCTGAGAACGCGTCTACACTGGAGGAAATACAAGAGTATTTAAAAGATTATGTACTTACAGAAATCAATCAAGCACAGGCTAATCTAGATAAGGTAAAAGAAGATTTCAATACGGATTTTAGCTATGGCGTTTTTGGCCAAAACGGCAAAGTTGAAATAGATTATGGCGATGTTTGTTTGGCTAAGGCATGTTTAGAATTAGTAGAATCAGTATTATTAGTGAGCTCAGTATATGATCTGAATATGGATAATTCTTTGCTGCTTAAGGGGAATTTAGAAATAGAGTTTATTAAAGATAAAATAAATGCTTATCCAAATTTATTAACCATTAAGGATAAGTATTCTTTATTAGGAGCAAAAGAGGCCTTGGTTGAGAGTATTAAGAATTATTTTAAAGCATCAGATTTTATAAGGTCGGAGGTTGATGAACAGAATGATGATTTAATCAGTTTTGTGCATTTTATATCAGAAGAAAAAAACAAAAAATTTCTGGATCAGGAAATAAAATTTAGGATGTTGTTAAGAGAAATAAAAAATTCTCTAACCGCGGAGATAAAATACCCTTTTAGCGCCAAACCGCATCAGTTAGTTAATTTAAGTTTATTATTCGATGAGCCGTTTAATCCAAGGGATTTATTGACTACAAGCGGTTTTCAAGGGTTTCTTAAAAGCAGCCTTATATTAGGGCAGATAGATAATGCTTTAGGCAGTTTGGATAGTGTGGGAGAGAGCTTTACATACAAATTGACATCAGAAGATGATTTGCTGGATTATGAAAGAGATATTGATTTCGCGGATGTGGCTTCATTGAGGTCAGGATTAAAGATGACAAAAGCGGTTATTCAAATTCTCAGTAGTTATGATATTAATATTGATCTTCTTGATGTGTGTGTGAAAGGGGCAAATAAAAGTTTAAACATCCAGGAAAATATCAGTAATTATTATTCCAATTTTGGCAATTTAATTGACAGTGTTTCTTTAAATAACAGCAAGCTTGCTTTTGAAGCCAGTATTAATGATTCTTTAGCGGCTATAGAATTTATGCGTAATGGCAGTGAGACTGAACAGCGCGGTAAACAGATTAGCCGGATATTGAATAGTAATGGTACTATTAACGGGTTAATTAAAAATGGCAAGGCAGATTTAATGCTTAACCAGCTAAAAAGTTCTCTATATAGCTCAACAGAGATATCCGGGGTTACTTTTAAACGCCTGCGTTTTGATTCGTTTAAGCTGGATTTATCAAGGTTTTTTGACAGTCAGCCAAGCCTGCGCAATTTACTGCCAGCGTTTAGTTTTTATCCTGAAAGCGGAAGAAATACAATTATTCTCGATTCATTCCCGGATATGACTTTTAACGGGATATTGCCGGAAGTTACTCAGGAATAATTAAATTAACAGATAAGAAAATGGAGACAAAAATGAAAAAATTATTTTTAACAATTGGTTTATTAGCAGGAATATCCTTATTGTCTGTTTTTGCCGCAGAAGCGGCTACAGTAAGTATTGCGAATTCTAAAAATAAAGCAGGAGATACTGTTACTTTGCCGGTAAGATTCTATAGTTTCCCCAGCGATGTATCTGCTTTACAGCTTAAAATAAAATATGACCCTAAAATTATTACTGATTTGGAGGTGGTTAATGGCGATTTTACCAATACAGCCACCCTGCAATTTGCTAGTAACATTTCAGTACCGGGTGAATTATTGTTTAGCCTTGCCAGTGCTCAGCCATTACCAAAGAACGGAGTTTTAGCTAAGTTAAACTTTCGCATCGCGGATACTAAATCCAGAAGAACAGTAATCCGTATTATATCCGCGAAAATTAATGAATCTGATTTTTATGTTAGTAAATATTCAGGTAGAATAAATATATTGCAGGCTCCAGTAATCAAGTATTTAAAAAAATCAGGCAATTATTTTACCTGGTGGGCTAGCGGATTGGGATATTACAATAGGTTCTTAAAATACCGCTATCGTGTAGACCAGCAGAAATGGGGTAAGTATTCATTTTGGACATGGAGGGTACAACATGTATCTATAAATACTGTTTCTAAGCATTTAGCTGCCGGTAAACATACTTTTGCAGTGGAGGCAAAGAATTTGGCGGGGATAACTTCAGAAATTAAGGAAATTACTTTTGAAATAAAACCCCCCAGGAAATTTGTTCCTTGGTATAAAAGAATAGCAAAAAAAATAAAAAATATTTTTCACTGGTAGTATATTCGCTATATATTAAAAAAACACATTGTATTCGTATTAGTTTTTAGCAAGTACAATGTGTTTTTTTTTTGTTTACTATTATCTTTTTACTTAATATAATGAGTCTGTTGCAAAATACCTCAAATTTGTCATTCTGCGGCTCGCCTCGCGGCGAAGCCGAGGGCTTGACCGCAGAATCTATAAAAATTTTATCGTCGATAATAGATCCTGCGCTTTCGCGCAGGATGACAGAAAT
>JBDRLG010000129.1:0-6230 GCA_043813255.1 Candidatus Omnitrophota bacterium | reverse complement strand
TGTTTGAGCCCGTCCTGGCTCGTAAGAGCCGACGGGCGAGTTCCGCAGCCGCCGAAAAACTTTTTCGCGAATGCCTCAGCAGATAAAGAATACAAAACAAGGGGGAGAACGCTAAAGTTCACAATATTTACGAAAGAACCTAATTTTTTAATTACGCATTACGGGTTACGGATTACCGATTACGTTATTTTCATTTAGTTTATTTTCTTCAATCGCTGAACTGCTTCTTCTATTCTTTCTTTTGAAACAGTAAGAGCCATACGAATATAACCCTCTCCATACTTTCCAAATCCTACTCCGGGAGTAACAACAATATCCGCTTTTTCCAATATAGCCGCGGAAAAATCTATAGAATTAGTTTTTTTGGGAACTTTAAACCACAGATAAAATGTTGCTTTTGGAGATTCCGCCTTCCATCCCAGAGAATTAAGCCCTTTTATCAACACATCGCGCCTTTCTTGATAAAGCGCGCGCGTATTTTTAATATGCTCCTGCGGGCCTTCAAGAGCGGCTATGCCAGCCAGCTGGATTGCTGTAAATATACCTGAATCAACGTTAGACTTTACTTTCGCCAATGCTGATACCAAAGCTGTATTTCCATAAGCAAAACCTACGCGCCACCCAGTCATATTGTAAGTCTTAGAAAGCGAATGGAATTCTATGCCAACTTCCTTTGCCCCCTCTACTTCCAAGAAACTGGAAGGCTTATAACCATCATAACTCATCTCTGAATAAGCTAAATCTGAAACAACGATAATATTATTTTTAAGGGCAAACTCAACAACCTGCCGGTAAAAATCTTTTTCCGCTGTCCTGCCTGTTGGGTTATTGGGATAATTGATATACAACAATTTGGCTTTCTTACGTACACTAAGAGGTATTTTCTTTAAATCCGGCAAAAAATTATTTGATTCCAGCAAAGGCATAAGGTATGGCTTTCCTCCTGCCAAGATTGTGCCTCCTTTATAGGGAGGATAACACGGATCGGGAACAAGAGAATAATCACCTTTATTAATAAACGCCAACGGTAGATGAGCGATACCTTCTTTAGAGCCAATCAAAGGTAAAATCTCGGTTTCAGGATTTAATTCTATGCCAAAACGCTTCTTATTCCAATCCGCGATTGCTTTACGAAGCAAAGGAATCCCTTGATCCATAGCATATTTATGAGTCTGCGGGTCTAAAGCTGACTGGTATAATTTCTCTATTATATGTTTGGGCGTAGGCTGATCAGGATCTCCTATGCCTAAATCAATAATATCCCGCCCTTCGGACTTTGCCTTTCTTTTAGCTTTATCAATTTCAATAAATAAATATGGCGGGAGATTACTTAATCTTTCTGCTAATTTAAATTTAGGATTTTTCATTTTTTTTCGTTTTATATTTTTACATTCCCCTTTTTCAAAGGGGGAAACAGTTTACCTTAACACATCCTGCATTGAATACAATCCCGCCGGTTTTGCAGCTACCCATTTTGCCGCTTTTAAAGCCCCTAAAACAAATAAATCCCGCGAATGCGCCTGATGTTTTATTTCAATACGCTCGGAATTTCCGCAAAAAATAATTGTATGGTCGCCAACTATATCTCCCAGCCTTATAGCATGAGTTGGGATATCTTTTTTCACTGCCTCGGCTAAAATTTCCGCGAATTTTTTCGCTGTCCCTGAAGGCGCGTCTTTCTTGGCTTTATGATGCGCTTCAACTATTTCAATATTATAATCCGGGCCCAATCTTTTGGCAATCTCAGGCAATATTGAAAATAACACATTTACTCCCACTGACATATTAGGAGAAAATACTACCGGCACAACACTTGAAATCTCCTGCACTTTCTTAAGTTGGCTTTCAGAAAGGCCTGTAGTGCCTAACACAAGAGCTTTTTTATATTTGGCCGCGCTTTCCAAGGTTGTTTCAATGCCGCTGGCATCTGTAAAATCTATCAATACATCTATCAAAAATAAACCATCAATATTAGAAGATATTTTTACCTTGCCCAGTTCTCTGCCAATTGCGGGAATCCCCTTTTTTTCCAAAGCAAAATTAACTTCAAAAGCTTTGTCTAAACAAGCAAGTTCAAAAATCCTTCTGCCCATTTTACCGCATACTCCAGCAATACCTAACTTAATCATTTATCCTCCATAATCGACAATGTCATTCCTGCGAAAGCAGGAATCTATAATAATAAAATTACTGTGTTTTAGATCCCCGCTTTCGCGGGGATGACAAAAAAATGAATTTTAACTTTTTACATTTCACAATAATCCGTATTCTTTCAATGCTTTTTTAAGTTTCTCCAAATTTTCAGCGGACATCTCACACATTGGCAGCCTCAAACCAGGCTCGCACATACCTAAAATCCCCATAGCTGTTTTAACAGGGATAGGGTTTGTCTCAATAAACATAGCTTTGATTAAAGGCAATAATTTATAATGAATCTGCCGGGCTTTACTGATATTGCCTTTTTCAAATTCCGCTACTAACTGCGCCGCTTCTTTTGGCACAATATTGGCAACAACAGAAATAACCCCTCTGCCGCCTATACTAAGCAGAGGTAGAGTTAATGCGTCATCTCCTGAAAGTAAATCAAAATTTTTTGGGCATAGTGCTTTTACCCGCGACATCTGTTCCAGATTGCCTGACGCCTCCTTTACCGCAACGATATTTGGACAATCCGCGGCCAGCCTGCTGATAGTTTCCGGTTCAATATTAACTCCTGTGCGCGAAGCAATATTATAAAGCACTATCGGGATATTAACAGCCCTGGCTATCGCCTTAAAATGCTCATATAGCCCCTTCTGCGTAGGACGGTTATAATAAGGAGCAACCTGTAAAGACGCGTCTGCTCCGGCGGCAAGCGCGGCTTTTGTAAGTATAATCGCTTCTTGCGTGGAATTAGAACCTGTCCCGGCAATAACAGGGATTCTGCCGCCTGACTGTTTAGCAATAATTTCAATTACTCTTTCATGCTCCTCTATAGACAAAGTCGCTGACTCGCCTGTAGTACCGCAAGGGACAATTCCAGAGGTCCCGTTTTTAATATGAAATTCCACTAGTTCTTTTAATTTCTCTTCATCAACTACTAAATTTTTCCCTCCAGAGGCGCCTCCGCCTTTGGCGGAAAAAGGTGTTACTATCGCGACTATCGAGCCTTTAAACATAGTATTCCCCCTTATAAACTATTTTTGCTTTCCCTTCAAGCCATACATTATAGAACCTATTATCCATTTTATCAAAATAAACTTTCAATATCTCCCCGCCTTTAGTATAGACATTTACTTTATGTATAGCGGATAGCGGATAGCGTTTAGCGTATAGTAAAGCAGAAGCAGCAGAGCCAGTGCCGCAGGCAAGAGTCTCATCTTCAACCCCTCTTTCATAGCTGCGCACTTTAATGGAATCTTCATTTATAATTTCAACAAAATCAACATTTGTTCCAGCCGGCTTAAATTTATTATGATAACGTATAGCCCTGCCAAGATTAAATACGTCTATTTTTTCCAACCCTTCAACAAATATTACTATATGAGGCACGCCTGTATTAATAAAATCTACTTTTATATTACGGTTATTTATTTTTAACGGAATTCCAGTTTTTATACCCTTTAGGCCAGTAAGCTTTATTTTAACATTATCCGCCTCAACCACAGATTCAATAATCCCCGCTTTAGTTTCAATTTTTAACAGTTGTGAGTCGTGAGTCGTGAGTCGTGAGTTAATCCATAGAGCGGCGCATCTGGCGCCGTTACCGCACATTTCAGCTTCAGAGCCATCCGCGTTAAATATCCGCATGCGCACATCCGCTTTTTTAGACTTTTCTAAAAACAATACCCCATCCGCGCCAATACCGTATTTCCTGTCACAAATCTGTTTACTAAAACTTATTATTCTTTTAACGGACAGGCACAGAGGCCTGTCCCTACAAGTCAAACCTCTGTTCTCTATAACAACGAAATCATTGCCAGAAGCTGACATTTTAGTAAAACTGATTTTCATCTTTTACAATCCTGATAAAAAAGGAGGAATTATTTCATTACGGACTAAATCTTCATAACTCTCTCTTTTTCTTATTACAAATACTTTATCTTTAATTACCATAACTTCCTGCGCCCTGCGCCGGGAATTATAATTAGAAGACATACTAAACCCATAAGCGCCAGCGCTCATAACTGCCACAAAATCACCTTCTTTAACTTGAGGCATTTTCCTGTCTTTAGCAAAAGTATCCGCGCTTTCGCAAATCGGCCCAACCACATCCACTTTATTCATCCCTCGTCCATCGTCCCTCGTCCATCGTAACGGCAAGATTTCATGGTAAGCTTCATAAAGGGCGGGACGGATTAAATCATTCATTCCCGCGTCTACTATTATGAATTTTTTTAATGGTGTTTCCTTAATATACAAAACCTTTGCAATCATAATACCGGCATTTCCCGCAATAAACCTGCCCGGCTCCATAATTATCTTAAGGCCGCTTTTCTCCAATAAAGGCAAAACTTTTTTCGCGAAATTATCCGCTGTCTGAGGCTGTTCATCGTCATAAACAATACCTAACCCACCGCCGATATTCAAATACCCTAAATTTATCCCCTCAGTTTTAAGTTCAGAAATAAATTTAATTACTTTATTAATCGCGGCAATAAAAGGCTCTGCCTGAGTTATCTGAGAGCCAATATGTATATGCAAGCCTGATATATTTACGTTAGAAAAATCATTACGCAGCAATAAAATTTTATACGCGTTTTTAAAATCAATTCCGAATTTATTAGTAAGCCTGCCGGTAGTAATATATTTATGGGTCTTAGGTTCGACATCCGGGTTTATGCGTATAGCAGCGCTTGTCCTTTTATTCAGCTTTTTGGCTATACGGTTAATATTCTCCAATTCCGGCAAAGATTCGGCATTAAAAAATAAAATTCCTTTTTTTATAGCTTCTTCAATCTCTTTATCTGTTTTGCCTACTGAAGCGTAAACTATTTTTTCAGCAGGGCATCCTGCTTCAAGCGCCCTGAAAAGCTCGCCTCCGGAAACAATATCAAGCCCCGCGCCCTTATCCACTAAAGCCTTCAGAATAGCCAGATTGGAATTCGCCTTTACTGAATAACATATCAACGGGTTAACTTTCCTAAACGCGTCCTTTAGCTTAAAATAATGCCCAATCAAAGTATGATAGCTATAAATATAAACAGGCGTGCCATATTTATCCGCTAAATCCTGAATTTTGACATCTTCGCAATACAAACAATTTTTCTTATACTTAAATTCGTGCATATAAAATTCCCGCCTTATTTTAATGTTCTATTTATTCTCTTGCTTTTCACTTTTTAATTTATCATAAACAGCCTCTATCGCGGAAAAAACCTCTTCGCTTTTTATAAAAGCATAAATATCTTCAGCCTGTTTGAGATCATATACGTGAACTATCTGATTTCTTTTCTCTATCATCTCAATAAATACGCCTTCCTGAGCTTCATCAATAAGGCTGGATTTAAAAGCTTCTTTGAAACACTTAAGGGGTGTAGGGCAATCCACTCCTTCGCTTCTCAAATATTCCTTCAAAACAGCCCACAAACTCTCGAAAGTATATTCAAAACGTTTAGTAGTAACTTCTATAATTAATTCCTGGTTTAAAAAATCAAATAATTCCTTAGATTTTACTACTTCTCTATATTTACCAAACGCTTTTTCAAATCCCTCAAAAATCCTTCTGAATTTTTCGCTTTTTTCCATACTGCCCCCTGTTCTAAAATATTCTTAACTAAACGGGTATTTATATTTTCATCAGTCAAATTAATCAAATCTATCTGCCTTAATGTCGGCGCTTTTTCGTTTAACTCTTCTCTTATCTGGACTATCAATTTCGCAGAGATTTTATTATCTCTATATACGGCAAGATCTATATCTGAAGCCTTATCTTTTTTACCCTTAACAAAAGACCCAAAAACAATTAATAAATACCCATCTCCTAAAAATTGATCTATGATTTTAATAATACCACTCTTTAACTTATTTACATCTTTCACCTGAAAATCTCCTGAAACTGTTTATTATCAACAAGTTAAAACAACATTAAAATATTTGCCTAAAATACGCTGTTGCAAAATACCTCAAATTTGTCATTCTGCGGCTCGCCTCGCGGCGAAGCCGAGGGCTTGACCGCAGAATCTATAAAAATTTTATCGTCGATAATAGATCCTGCGCTTTCGCGCAGGATGACAAAATGGAGTTTTGCA
>JBDRLG010000128.1:0-2867 GCA_043813255.1 Candidatus Omnitrophota bacterium | reverse complement strand
AATAACTCTTTTGATCAACATCAATACCAATGAAAACATCAAAATCTTTTACGTTATAGCTCATGCTTTCCTCCTGTTTAAAATGTTTAACAACTAAACCATTTTATCATGGAAAGCTTGACGCTTTAACATATCATCTCAAAAAAAACCTACCTGTTAATAACAAAAAAACAGGACAGCTTTATTTAAACTCAACTGTCCTGTTTTTACTTTTCATAAGGCCATGGTTTTAACGCGCCGGGATAAATATTATTCTAATTATTTCAAATATGCTTTTATAATTTTTTGTTCAGTAAGCGGCTTATCAGAAGAATCAGCTGGTGTATTTTCTATTTTTTGAACCACATCATAACCTGCAACCACTTCTCCGAAAATAGTATGCTTCATATTAAGCCATGGGGTCTTTGCTGTAGTAATAAAAAACTGGCTTCCGTTAGTACCGGGCCCGGCGTTTGCCATCGCAAGCAAACCAGTTTTATTAAAAGTAACTGCTGATGTAACTTCATCTTCAAACGGTTTGTTCCAAATTGAATTCCCGCCTCTTCCCGTGCCTGTAGGATCTCCGCCTTGAATCATAAAGTTTTTAATCACCCTATGAAATATTATTCCGTTATAATATCCTTTTTTAACTAATTCTGTAAAATTTTCGCAGGCTTTAGGAGCAATATCCGGAAAAAGTTTTATCTCAATCTTACCCTGTGTAGTTTCCAAAATAACATTTTTGCTATCCATAGTTAAATCCTTCGCGTAAAGGTTAGTAATAAAAAACACCGTTAATACCCCAACTAGTAAATTCCGGACAAGTTTCATTTTGTCTTCCCCCACACATTATTTACATATCAAACTATTAATTTTTTCTGCGAGTGTTTTAAATTCATCTTTCTTGCGCAGTCTTATCGGGCCTTGTTTAATGCCTTGCAACCTCGCGTCCAACTCTTTTTCTATCCGATATAATGGCCCGGCCATCCTATTAGATAATTCCAATGACACAAACCATATAACTATAAACACAACCGGCATAGCTATAGCAAGTATTACATTAACCCTATGCAAAACAGGCATTAAATTACGGGCGATGATTTCCGGAAAAAACATTTGCAAAGCAATCATATTAAATATTAAATAATACATACAAACCGCTGTAATAGCCGCGGGGATAACCGCTGAGGCAAAAACTAAAAATAACAACTTCTTCTGGAAAGATGTTGCTAAATATTTTATTCTTCTTTTATTTTTTTCCATAGCCCACCTTTATTTCGTCATATTCCGCATGCGCGGTACTGGCGGTATTTTCTGTATCTGTCATTACCGCGATAGCGCCGGCCTCCGGCGGGTCTTGCGCGAAAACCCGTTTAAAATCATCATATACATTTCTCTCCACAGTAACCCATTTCCCTTTGTTCTTTTCTCCTGATTCTGCCACAATAATTTTTAGATTTTTAAACTTTGGATTTTGCAAAACAGTCTCTTTAGGCAAATCTTTATCCCAGACATATTCTAAAGCTTTAAGCTTAAAAAAAGGGAATCTGGGAAATATAACATAGAATCTAGCGGCATAATCATCTTGTTCTATCCAATTGTCCGTCTGGGCAACAGGGCCTCCTTTCTTTTCAGGAAATTTAATAACCTTCCATTTCCAGCTAACCATCGGATCGTTTTTAAGATTAAATTTCAGCCAATGAAAAATACCTGAAGCGGCATTATCGCTGTAAGCATCAAGATAACCGTTGGAATCACTTTTTTTAAGGTTGTAAAAAACCCTGCCTTTAAATATTTTTTCCTGCCAGCCGGCAAGGCCATTCTGATCATCAAACTTAAACCAGGCTACCCCTTTAAAAACAGCTTCAGGGATAAATCTTTTGTCGATCTTTAATGAAGGGGCAAAAAAAACAAAGAAAATCAGGACAATAAAGAATATTATTATTATTACCAAAAACGAATCAAACCTTTTTATTTTACCCATCGGCATATATTCCGAATTTCACAGAACTCTTTTGCGGCTGTTGTGAAATATCTTCCCTTCTGTCATCCTCCGGATCGCCTCGCGGCGAAGCCGAGGGCTTAATCGGAGAATCCATAAACATTTTTTACGTGTTATTATTTTACTATTGATTGCGGCCTAAATCAAATAATTTATTCAATTATTAAGCCCCGCCATGAAAAACACAGCGGGGCTTAATATAACAATATTTAAAACTTTTCCTACTGATTAATTCACTGAATCCAAAACAAGCATTATTCGTTTTAACCCATTGCTGGTTTTAACCGCTTTAAACGCTTCAGAATTACAGATATTCCTAGTAAACGCGACTATTTCATCTAAATACTGGTTAATCTGTTTTTTCTGTATACACGCGGCAACAACTTCTGTAATCCTCTGATCAGAAGGCCGGATGCCGGAACTTACCATGCTGTTAATCTGGCTGAGTTCAGCGTCAATATTTATTCTGTTAAGCTGAGTCCTGCTTAACCGCGGCAGATTAAAATCCAAACCGCTAAAACTTCCCATTGGCTTGGTAACAAAAGGTATCACCTTAAAATCAATACCTCCGGGACCTCCTGTCACGCCTGAACTGACAGATCCATTAAGAGATGATAAATCAACAGACGCCGCGTTAGTAGCTTCGAAATGTTTCTTGGCAGATATATAAACCGCTTCAGTAATCGCGTCTTTAGTCTCTTCATCAATTAATTTGGCTAATTCAGGCTCAAAACCTCTTACTTTTTTATCCCATACTTTACTCTGAGCTAAATCATTTAAATCAGTTACACCTACAAATTGCTTCGCTTCTTCTAAAATATCCGGCCTTTTCTCACCTATTACTTTCCACTCAATGTTCTGCCAATGTGTAGCAATATTACCATTC
>JBDRLG010000127.1:0-28372 GCA_043813255.1 Candidatus Omnitrophota bacterium | reverse complement strand
TAATGCTTCTTCAGATGCAAGCGCTCCCGCGGGTAATTCTATTACCGGGATTAGTTCAGCAGATTTTATTGATGCTGATAATGGAGATTATCATCTTAGCAGCACGAGCTTTCTAATCAATCAGGGTATTGATTTATCACTCGATCCTTACATAGCGTTTACTAATGATATTGAAGGCCATATCCGTAATGATGGTAATTGGGATATTGGAATATATGAATATACTGCTGTGCCTATTAGCGGCGATATAAACGCGGACGGCAAAGTAGATATATTAGACCTGCAGTTATGCGTGAATGTGCTGTTGGGGGTAGAGGCAAGAGCTGAAATGGTAGATAACGCGAAAAGAGCAGCTGATCCGGTTGATGAATGCGATGTATTGGATGTGCAGGCGGTGGTGAATGAGATATTTGGGGGATAGGGGTGAATAAAACATGAAAAAATTGCTTAGTATAATTATTTTCATCTTTTTAGTTTTTACAGTAGAGATTAGTAATCAGTTTGTTGCCTATGGCAAAACAGATTATCCTAACCCGATAAAACTGACTATACAGGAAACTTTAGGGATAGAGAGGATTAAAGAGCCAATAACTTCCGGAGTTCCATTGCCAAAAGACACCGTTTTTGATGTAAATCAGCTTAGAGTTCTTGACGGCAATAAGCAGGAGGTTCCTGCTCAATTTAAGGTTCTTTCGCGCTGGGGGCAGTTGAGCGACACAACAAAAGCCATCAAATGGGCTTTGGTAGATTTTCAGGCGGATGTGCCTGCTAATAGTACTGCTGTATATTATTTAGAATACGCAGCTGAGTTTACAAAAGATTATGGCCCAAACCTGCTTACCGATAATGGAGATTTGATAAGTTTTAATACAGGAAGGTTAAATTTCAGTATTAATAAGGATAGCTTCAGTCTTTTTGATAATGTTTCAGTTGATGGTAAAAAGATAGTTGATACTTCAGAACAAAACGGTATTTTTGTAATAGAGTATGATACAGGTAAAATCTATAATTCAATATTAGGCGCGCCATTGGAAATAGATGTTGAAGAGAATGGCCCTTTAAAAGCTGTTTTGCAGGTTCAGGGGCCGCTTATGGTTTTGGATGGAGAGTACTTAGGCAAAGAGGCAACTGAAAATACAAGATTAAGCCAGCCGTATCCATATGTGCATTATAATATCCGGATTACTGTATATAAGGATAAAGGATATGCTAAAGTGTTGTTTATTTTTGAGAATGATGGTGCAAGCGGTGTCTGGCCTGAGAGTAAATATACCACGCATCAGAATATTTATATCGAAGACCTGCGGCTTAAGACTTTTCTTAACTTCAAGGATCCCGCGATCTATACAGTAAACAGCCAATACTTTGGAGATAAGGTAGTTTTAGCAGCAAGAGGGCAATTTGCTGATATTATAGATACATTCCCATATACTTTTAATATTGACGGTTCTGTTGTTGAAACTGGGATTAAATATCCAGGGTGGATAGAGGTAAGTGAAGGAGGTAAGAATATCGCATTAGGCATGAAGTATTTTTGGCAGAAACACCCGGTAGATCTTAGCTATGATAATGGTTCTCTTGAGATTGCGGTGATGCCCCAAGGGGAAGGATATCCTTTGGGCGTAAATGATTATTATGTATTTGATGGCGGCAGGCATTATGGCGTAGAATTGCTGTATAGGTTCAGCACGGGAATAAGAGACGCTAAAGAGACAGAAAAATCCATGGTTTTTTTACAGGATCCGCTTTTTGCTTTTGCGGAACCAAATTACTACGCGGCAATAGGAGCGTGGGTAAAATTGGCGCCTCCCTATGTGCAAGTATCTGATTTAACACAGCAGGAAGCAATAAACCGGTATGAAAAACAAGTTTTGGCGCAGGCGGATATTGCCTATGCCGAACCCACTGAAGGGGGAAGAAAGCCTGCTAATACAGTTTCAACATATCGAGGCGATTCCTCGAAATGGTTCGGCAGTTTAAATTTTGGAGATATTTTATGGGCTAAAAATTATAGTTCTCTTTCTTGGGATTGGACGCAGGGGATGCTTTTGCATATGCTGCGCCATAGCGATGCCGCATTCTGGAAGCAGGCGCAGGAATTCATCCCTCATAAAAGAGACGTGGACCAATATTGGGGAGATAGAACAGATAGTTTGGGGGCTCATGTTTATATAAATCATTTAAGCCGATACGAGGCGGATGGTCATGCGCGGCCAGGTATGGACGCGGGTTATGGTTATAATCCGTCGCCCGCACCAAGCCATAATTGGAACGGGGGACTGGTTTTAAGTTATTTATTAACCGGTGATGAGGAATCGCTTGAGGCGGCTGAGGAAAGCTATCTTTTTGCTTATGGTAAATATAAGGATCGGATCGGAAATCCTATTTTTGGTATAGCTAACTGTGAATTACGGTGGGAGAGTTGGCCAATGGTTACGTTGCTTAATCTTTATCGTGTTAGAGGGGAGCAGAAATATCTTGATTTAGCCTTAGCGTTAGGAAAAGATTTATTATTAGGAGAACAGCATTCGGGAGGCAATGGGCTATGGGAAGGGCCTGATAATGTCGCTCCTACAGGATCATGTGGGAATACAAAAATGCAGAATGTTATGTTTGCGTTTGTGGCTGATGGCTTAACCGACCTTTATGAAGAAACAGGTGATAAAGATATAGGTGATTTATTGGTTAGAATGGCAGATTATAGTATGGAAACAATTATATACGGCGGAGAATATAATGATGCAGGATTATATAAACCCCTTCAACTAGATTATAATTATACGGGAGAGGAAAATAGAACAAACGATAGTACTACGGTATGGAATTATTATTTTACGGATTTGATGGCAGTTGTTTATAAAATAACCGGAAACGCTAAATATTTGAATTTTGCCCGGCAGTTATTTAAAGATGTCTCGTTTTATTATTATGGCGGGAATAATTATGAATATATTGATCCTGCGCGAAGAGATCCCGCTGTTTACGCGGATAATATGTTTAATGCAACTTGGATTAAGGTTAAAGGCTGGCTGTTGCGCTCGCATCAGATATATCTTAATGTTGAAAATCAAGCTTCTTTTGTTTATGCTAAAGGCGATATAAACGCAGACGGCAAAGTAGATATATTAGACCTGCAGTTATGTGTGAATGTGCTGTTGGGGGTAGAGGCAAGAGGTGAAATGGTAGATAACGCGAAAAGAGCAGCTGAACCGGTTGATGAATGCGATGTATTGGATGTGCAGGCGGTGGTGAATTTGATATTTGGGGGATAAGTTGTAATTTTTATCACACATGTCCAAATTAATAGTTATTTTCCGACGGGATTATCATTTTGAGATATAATTTTGTCATTGCCCGGCTTGTCCGGGCAATCCAGATATCTACCGTCGGGATTTCTGGATTCTCCGCCTCCGCGGAGTATGACAATAAAGTAATTTTGACAGTAATGAATCTTTATTGATAAGAAAACGTTTTCAAAACTAGAGCAAGGAAGGTTGAAGTGGTTAAAAAACAAGGATATACTTATATTAGAAGATAATACACTTGTGTCCAAATTATGATAATTGCTATCGTCGGTAAAATGTTTTTGAGATATTATTAGCGTGTCATTGCGAGGAACGAAGTGACGAAGCAATCCTTCGACGATAAGATTGCTTCGCTTCGCTCGCAATGACACTAATTTGGACAGTAATGTATTTTTATAATTGTTTTTGCGGGTTAAAGTCTTCATCTTTTAGTCCTGTGTTTATGCTCAAGTTGGAATATTCAAGCTTGCTTTCCATTTTTCCTGAACTCAGGTTAGGTATTTTAGTCATTTTAATTGGAAGCCATGCTCCATTGGGCATTTGCTGGCTTTCTGTGGTTTCTATTGTTTGAACCCACTGCTCAACTGCTGTGCTGTCCTCTGTATCTTTGTTGTATAAGGTGTTTTTTGTTAGAATACCTTTATTGTAATCTATTATTAATTCCAGCTTGGTATAAAATTTATTTTTTTCATTAGGCCTTGCTTCAAGGCAGATCAGCTTTTTGTCAAAATCGGTTTTGGCGGTATTTTTTACTACTGTATGGCCAGCAAGGAAATTCGCGGTATCATAATAAATATCCATCTGGTTAATCTGGCTGGAACTAATTTCGCTTTCTTCAAGGATATCTATTGTTTGAACCTGCTCGTTTTGAGGGTTTATTAAAGACATATTTTTACCGTCTATTATGATTATATTTGTCTTTGCTCCGCGTGAAGAATTTTCGTAGGTTTCGGTTTTTTCTTTTGATTCGGATTTATGCTCAGGTGTTTTTTGAGGCGCTTTAAAGTAATAACGGCAGTATTGCGGCTTATCCAGCGCTTCGCCGTTTAAAGTTACGTTTAAAAGCATATCAGCGCTAAAGTCATAGACTTTAGCGTGATTATCGCTTAGCTTGTGTAGTATCTCTTCAGTTGTGGGGTCTATGATACGGCAGGTTATGGTATTATAGGCTTTGCCGCCTTTATTATCGCTTGCTTCGCAGGTAATACCTACTGTGCCTTTATCCGCGGAACTTGTCTGCCATAAATAAGTGCTGGCAGATGACCAGTTTTGTTTTGTTGCCCTGCCTACGCTGAATTTGTATTGCAGTTTGTCTTTATCGGCGTCAGAGGCGTCTATAGATATTTTTATTTTCGTGCCTGCCAGAAATTCGGAGTTATTTTCAGGCGTGATAGATGTGATTACAGGCGCGGCGTTATATGGGTTAGTAGGTGGATCGGAAGGGATAGTGGCAGGTGATTTCGCGTAGAGCTTAAAATCCACGTTACTGTAAATATTCCCTTTTTTTAAGTAGGCTAATTTAGTTTGTGCTTTGTAATTTACGCTTGTGGCTGTAAGATAATAAAAACCATTGAGCTTAGCGCTTATTTTATATTTTCCATTTTCTACGCTGGCTGCTGAACCGGCAAGTCTCTTCCTGAATAAAGTATAGATTTTAACTCTGGCTCCAACTATGGAATTCTCAGTGTTTTTATCTATACGGCCTATAACTCTTCCTTGTACAACAGTATTCTTTTTTTTCTTTTTATTGTATAGGAATCCTGAGGCGTCCACTGAAGATACCGAGCAGTTAAACAGCAGTAACAATAGCAGTATTCCCGCTGTTGTTTTGTGGCTTTTTAGCATTTTATCCCCCTAAGTTGTTAACTCGTATTGTTAAAAATTACAAATTTTTGTTTCGGCCATTTGAATTTTGATTCATTGCCCCGCTTTACGGGATCCCGCTTTCTATTATAATTTAGAAGGAGGGAGAAATTATTTGTAATTTGGAATTTTTCCCCTGTTAACCAAAGAACACTTTTGCTACTTCATAAAGCTCATCGTCTACTGTTTTTAATTCTCGGACAGCGTCGGCGAGCGGGACAGCTATGATTTTATTTCCTGAGAGGGCTGCCATTTTTCCAAAATCTTTTTTTATTACTAATTCAACCGCTTTTACCCCAAACCTTGTTCCTAAAACTCTGTCAAACGCGGTAGGAGAACCTCCTCTTTGGATGTGCCCAAATACACTCAGTCTTGTTTCAAAACCGGTTCTTTTTTCTATTTCATTAGCGAGTATTTCTCCTACTCCGCCTAATCGGACATGGCCAAACGCGTCTAATTTTTCTTCTTGTGTTACTAAGTCTTTATCTTTAAATTGTGCTCCTTCGGCAACAGCTACAATACTGAAGGTTTTGTTTCTTGTGTGCCTTTTTTTAATAATAGCGCATACTTCATCCATATCTATGGGTTTTTCAGGTATGAGTATTACGTCTGCTCCACCGGCAATTCCAGCTTCCAACGCAATCCATCCGGCATGCCTGCCCATTATTTCCGCGACCATAACACGGTGATGGCTTTCTGCTGTTGTATGCAGCCGGTCAATGCATTCCATGGCGATATTTATCGCTGTATCAAAGCCGAATGTGTAATCTGTGCAGGAAAGGTCATTATCTATTGTTTTAGGCACGCCTACAATATTAGGAATTCCGTCTTTTGTTAATTTAGCGGCTACTCCTAAGGTGTCTTCGCCTCCTACCGCGATTAACGCGTCAAGCCCTAATTTCTTAAATGTGTCTTTGACTTTATCTAAATCACCGGGTTTTTTATAAGGATTAGTCCTGCTGGTTCCAAGTATGGTCCCGCCTTTAGGCAGAATACCGGAAACAGTATCAATATTTAAAGGCATGGTATCATTTTCTATTATTCCCTTCCAGCCGTTTTTTATGCCGATAATTTCAAATCCGCTTAATAATCCTTTTCTTACTACAGCCCTAATTACCGGATTTAATCCCGGACAGTCTCCTCCACCTGTAAGAATTCCTAATTTTGCCATTTTGTTGCCTCTCCTTTTATTGTAATATAATAATTATGACCCATATCCTCCGAATGGTATGGTAGGTTCTTCTTCTTTTATTTCTAAATTCTTTTTCTTCTTTTCTTCAGGAGGGATGATTTTTAAAACATGAATTTTAATTATAATTTGTTCTTCTATCCCTAAGACTTCCTGCATTTTTGAACGGGTAATTTCCTGTAAACGTTCTGTTAATTCAGGGATGTTGGCTTCAGACTTTAGTATCACACGCAGGTCTACTGTAATGCCTTTTTTACTGGCAACGACGTCAGGCCGTAATTCTTTTATGCCTGGTAAAACACCAGCCAGCCGTTTTATTAAATCTTCAACCGCGCTAAGGGCAATGGTTACTTCTCCTGAAGATGTGGGGAAGGCTATTGTTTTTTCTTTCTGGAATCTCCCCAGTATTAAATCGGCGAACCATGAACTAATCAGGATTAATAAAATACCAATAATACCTAAAATAAGCCGCGCGTATGTACTGTTTTGGAAATAAACTATTATATTAGTGATATCTTGCGTGGGAATAATATTATTTTTTAGTGAAAAAAGTATAGACACAGCTATAAGCAAAAGCCCTATTAAAATTAAGATAGCAGAATAAAAGTATATCCCGAAAACTTTTATAAAACGCATTAATTACCCCCTTTCGATACTTTGAATATTAATATTAATATCTTTTATTGTAAGATTTGTCATCTTTTCAATAGCGTTATGGACATTCTCCTGAACCTGTCCGGAAACATTGGGTATGCTGTAGCCATATTTAATTATTAATGGAATTTCCAGTTTTACTTCATTGGCTTTAGTAAACTCAACTTTTATAGATGAAGTTGAGTTTTTCCCCAGCAGTTCAAAAAAGGTGCTTTTAAAATCCGCGCCTATGCGTTTGACCCCTTCTACTTCTTTAGATGCCGCGGCCGCGATTGAGGCAATAACGTTTTTATGAATCCGAATTGTTCCTAACTCTGTAATGGATTCTTCTTGGTTCATAGTTCCTCCGGTTTTGTTTCTTTTAACATGTCTTGAACAAAATGAGTGGATATATTAGAACTCATGAATAAAGGATTTTCTAATAATTTAGTATGAAAAGCAATGGTAGTTTTTATAGGGCCGATAATAAATTCATTTAATGCCCGCTGCATTCTTTTTATCGCTTCTTCTCTTGTATTGCCGTAAGCGATTAATTTAGCTACTAGAGAATCATAATAAGGAGAAATTACATACCCCGGGTAGATATGGGTATCTACGCGTATTCCCGGGCCTCCGGGTAAGTTAAGAGTTTCAATCTTTCCCGGGCTGGGCATAAAATTATTTTCAAAATCTTCAGCATTTATACGGCATTCAATAGCAGACCCCTTAAATTTTATCTCATCTTGCTGCAAATCCAGTTTTTCGCCCGCGGCAATACGGATTTGCTCTTGTATTATGTCTATACCAGTAACCATTTCAGTAACCGGATGCTCAACTTGTACTCTGGTGTTCATTTCCATGAAATAAAAATTATTATTAGCATCTAAAAGAAATTCGATTGTGCCGGCGCTGGTATAATTAGCAGTCTTTGCCCCTTTTATTGCCATTTCTCCCAAACGTTTGCGCAGTTTATTATCAACAACAGGAGAAGGCGACTCTTCTAGTAGTTTTTGATGCCTTCTTTGAATACTGCAGTCTCTTTCTCCCAGATGCACAATGTGCCCGTAATTATCAGCTAAAAGCTGAATTTCTATATGGCGGGGTTTTTCTATATATTTTTCAATATATACATTTGGGTTGCCAAAATTAGCTTCTGCTTCCTGCTGGGCAATCATAAGGCTGCTTATAAGAGTAATATCATTATGGCAAACCCTCATGCCTTTGCCTCCGCCTCCCGCGGTCGCTTTTATAATAAGCGGATAACCGATTTTTTTCGCGATTTTAAGGGCTTCTTCTTTATTCTTTATTTCAGACGCGCTTCCGGGCACTATTGGGATTCCTGCTTTCTGCATGGTAGTGCGGGCTTGCATTTTATCTCCCATCAGCCTGATACTTTCTGGGGTTGGGCCGATAAAGGTTATTTTGCAGGACTCACATATTTCCGCGAAATGCGAGTTTTCCGCCAGAAACCCATATCCGGGATGGATTGCTTCTACATCAGTTATTTCAGCGGCGCTGATAATCGCTGGTATATTGAGATAACTTGCGCTGCTTTGTGCTCGTCCGATACATATTGCTTCATCAGCAAAACGGACATGCAGGGAATTCCTGTCTGCTTCGGAATATACCGCTACTGTGCGGATTCCCATTTCTTTGCAGGCACGTATGATCCTTAGGGCTATTTCACCTCTATTTGCGATTAAAATTTTTGAGAACATTTTTTATAAAGGCTCAATTAGAAACATCGACTGTCCGAATTCAACAGGTTCGGCATTATCAACAATAATTTCAAGAATTTTTCCTTTGATTTCAGATTTTATTTCATTCATTAATTTCATTGCTTCAATTATGCAGATTACTTGGCCGGGTTCAATAATTTGGCCTACTTCTATATAGGGAGGAGTTTCAGGGGCAGGCGCGCGGTAAAAAGTACCTACCATAGGAGCTTTTATTTCAATGGTATTTGGTTTTTGTTCCTCTGGGGTTTCAACCGCCTGTTTGGCTTTTGCTGCTTCAGTTGTTCTTTCTCTTTCAATTATTACCGGGCTGGTTAAGTTTTCAATATTTCCGGAAGGCTTTTTTAATCTAATGCTCATTCCTTCTTTTTCTATTTCTAATTCCATAAGGTTGTTTTCATTCATAAGGTTAATTATTTCTTTTATCTCTTTCAGGTTCATCCCCTTTAGACCTCCGTTTTACGAATGGTTCAGCCTTTACGAAACTCTTTCTACATATTGGCCTGTTCGCGTATCAATTTTTATCTTATCTCCGGTATTAACAAAAAGGGGAACTTGGACAGTAGCCCCTGTGTCTATCTCAGCGGGTTTGGTACCGCTTTTAGCGGTATCTCCTTTTATGCCTGGTTCAGTATGGATAATATTAAATTCAATAAAATATGGTAAACTCAGGTTTAAGAAGTCATCTTTATAAAAATAAGCGCTGACTTCAAGATTGTCTTTTAAGAATTTTATTTTATCATCAATATTTTGTTTTGTAATAGCTATTTCTTCATATGTTTTCTGATCCATAAAATGATAAATTTCTCCCGTGGAGTATGAATATTGCAGTTTGCGTTCTTCCACAAATGCCTCGTCTATCTTGTCATCCCCTCTGAAGGTTTTCTCCTGTACACTGGAATTTTTCAAATTCCGTAATTTCGCGCGTACAAAGGCAGCTCCTTTGCCTGGTTTTACATGCTGGGTATCAATAACAACCCAGGCTTGATTGGCTACTAATATAGTTAAACCAGATTTAATTTCATTTATTGAGAGAGCCACTTAGTATCTCAGCTCCTTTCTTGGTTACTAATACCATATCTTCAATCCTTATGCCAAATTTGCCGGGCAAATAAATACCTGGTTCAATAGTAAAAACCATGCCTTCTTTTAATTCGCTGTTCTGTTTTGGCGAAATATGGGGCAGTTCATGTATTTCTAATCCTATCCCGTGCCCTAAACTATGATTAAAAAACCCGCCAAATCCTTCATTTGCTATATATTGGCGGGCAGTTGTATCTATATTTTTTATTTTAACTGATGGTTTAATTTCTTTTATCGCTCTTTCCTGCGCGTTTATCAGGATTTGATAAACTTTTCCCATAAGAGGAAACATTTTACCTGAAAAATATACCCTTGTCAAGTCAGATTTATAGCCGCGATAGCATACTCCCAAGTCAATTAATACAGGTTCATTCTTTGCTATTTTTCTATGCGATGTCAAGTGATGTGGAAAACTTGAGTTTGGCCCGGAAGCAACGATTATATCAAAACTTGTCCCAGTTGCCCCGTTATGGCGTATATAATTTTCAAGCTGGCCGGCAATCTCAATTTCTTTTTTCCCCGGGATAATAAACTTTTTTATATAATTAAAGGCTTTGATTGTAATGTTTATTGCTTCTTTAATTTTATTGATTTCATCTGTGCTTTTTATCTGGCGTATTTCTTCTATGATATCTCTAGTAGGGGCCAGAGATAAAGGTTTTTTTATATCCTCTTTGAGTTTTTTGTATTGTGAATAATAAAGATGTTTTTCTTCAAAACCTATCTTTTTTATCTTCAGGCGCAGGCAGGCTTCATATATTGAAACAGCAAAACTCTTATAATTGCTAATTCCGATTTCTTCAATAACAAAATTTTTATTGAGTTTCTTTTTTGCTTCTTGAGTATAACGGCTGTCTGTAAAATAAATGTTTTCTTTTTTTGATATAAGAAGGTACGAATCCCTGCTGATATAATTTGTTAAATATGATATATTTGCGGCGGAATTAATAAGCAGAGCGTCAATACTTTTAGTTTTTAGTATAGACTGCGTATCATGAGGTTTCATTGAAGTAAATCTATCAGAGCTTCAAGCCCTAAAGCGTAACTATTTATCCCAAAGCCGAATATGCTTCCTTTGACCACCGGGCTTATTAATGATTTATGCCGGAATCCTTCTCTGCTGTAGATATTAGATAAATGGACTTCCACTGTTAGTATCCCTGAAGCTAATATGGCATCTCTTATTGCCACGCTTGTATGAGTGTAAGCGGCAGGATTAATCAACAGCCCGTCAAATTTATTTTCAGCTTTACCGATAAGGTCAACAATTACTCCTTCATGATTGGATTGTTTTATTGAAATATGGATTTTTTTTGATTTTGCTATTTTACGCAAATGGTTGTTAATATCTACGAGTGTATTTTTTCCGTAAATCTTTGGTTCCCGTTTTCCTAATAAATTTAGGTTTGGCCCATGAATTACAAGTATTTTTTTCATATGAGATAATTGTTTTTTATTTATTCTTCTGATTCGTTTATTAACATTATAGGAATTCCATCTTTAACAGGATATTTCTTGCCGCATTTTGAACAGACTATTTTATTATCTTTAAAAGAAACATCCGCTTTGCAGGCAGGACAGGCTAGAATATCTAGAAGTTCTTTATCTATCATGAAATTTTACCTTCGTTTTTTGCTATATATTGTGTGCGTAATTCATATAGAAGATTATCTAACATTTGGTCCTCTTCCGCTGTTAAATTACCTTTGGTTTTTTCTTTAAGCATGCTAAGTGTGTCGATAATAAATTTAGCTTGCGGTAAATTTTCTTCTTTTTTATTAGTAGCAGGGTTTTCCATTTGCCCGAGTGAAATAGCCGCCTGAAGGGCTAAAGTAGTAACGAAAAACCCAAAGTCAGGATTTTCCGGAATAAATTCACCTTCTTGCTTTAAGTTTTCTTTTTCTTTTTTTACGGTTTCTTTCCAGCTCTGATCAATATTTTTTTTCTCTTCTTGCATAATTTTTAAGATATTACTATGCCGGCATATCCGACTACACTATCCATCTCTCCTGTAACATCCCCGCTTGTCTGATAATTAATTAGCCTTGCTGTTTTTGCTCCTAATAGCTTTGCCGCGCATAGGGTTATTACTACAGGTACCCAGCCGCACATAGTGATATTTTCCTCCTTTATTTTTCTCTCAAGCCCGGATTCATCTAATTCAAGTATAGATTGAATCGCGTTGTTGTCCTTCTTTTGTGCTTGTTTGTAAGGTTCATAATGTGTCATATCTGAACTCGCGATGAGCGTAACAGAATCTTTCAGCCCTGAATCTATAATTGCCCGGGCAATATCCTGGCCGATCTTTTTTAATTTCTGCAATTGGCCAGGGAAACAAACTATAGGGACAATTTGAAAGTCAGGCTTAAAATACTGTAAAATTGGTAGTTCTACTTCTATAGAATGTTCATATAAATGCGCTAAATTATCCTCTTCTAAGTATTCAGACTGGTTTAATATATTTTTAGCCAAAGAGCCGTCAATTTTTATGTCTCCTAATGGAGTCTGCCAAGTGCCTTGGCAGATTATACTGAATTGTTTGCCTATTCCAGTATGATTCGGTCCTAAAATGACTAGTTTATTTTTGAGATTAATTGAAGCAATTGTCTGGCATGCTACTTTGCCAGAATATATATATCCAGCGTGAGGCAAAATACAGGCAATAGCTTCGCTTTTAGATATTTTGTCATCTAAAAATCCGCGTATCTGTTTTTTTATCTCGTTTGGAGACCCCGGGTAGAATTTTCCTGCTACCGCGGGTTTCCGCACAATAATATTATCCATCACTAATTAAATAATCTTTCTAATAAACCCTTGTTTTTAGTTCATCAGCATTGGAAGGATGTTAAGCCAAAACTATTTCTGAGATTAAACTTTTGCCATTTTTGTAATACAATGTATCCCAATAGGTTAATAACGCAAAGTTAGAGAAATTATTTTTTTCTGCGTGCTTTTTTTCTTTTTCGTTCGCTAGGTTTTTCATAATGTTTGCGTTCTCTTAACTCTCGTAATATACCCTCATTTTCAATCTGTTTTTTGAACCGGCGTAAAGCTGATTCAAAAGACTCGTCTTTTTTTATCTCAATTTCTGGCAAAATAATCATCTCCTTTCGATTTTATTATATTATTATCAAAAATTACTTTTTTATTCCTCGTGTTTTTTACGAAAACAAGCTGGGGGACGGCGAAAATCACCTAAAGCGATTTTCTTGACCGCATTAATATAACATTGTTTATATCTACTGTCAATCCTTTTTGCCTAATTTGCCAGTGTAATTAATATTGACGCATAAGTTAAAATATGCTAAAGTTTATTTATTATGGACGAACTTAATATAATAAAGCAGGAACTTGAGCGTACAAAGACTGAGCGGGTTGTGCTTTATGAAGTCTCTAACGCTATGCGTACTACGCTTAAACTGGATGAAATATTATATATTATTTTAACAGGCGTAACTGCTCATACAGGGTTAGGTTTTAACCGGGCAATACTTTTTTTAGTCAATGAAAAAGATGGTTTAATTGAAGGGAAAATGAGTATTGGCCCTGAGAATGGCGAGGAAGCAAAGAGTATTTGGAGCCGGATTGATACCAGAAAGACGGATTTAGAAGATCTTATCAGCGTATATAAATTTTCCAGTAATAATGTTATAGAATCAGGGTTTAATCAGCAAATAAGGCATATTAAAGTACCTTTACGTGAAAAAAATGGCGGTTTGCTTGCTTTAGGAGTTTTAGATGGCATGCCTTTGTTTTTAACTAAAGAAACTATACGTAATTATAGCCATGATTCTATAATTCAGCTTTTAAAATCAGAAGAGTTAGCCGTTGTTCCGATGAAAGCTAAGGATAAAGTAAACGGGATAATTCTCGCGGATAACTTTATTACAAAAAAACCTATTACCAAAGATGATATGCGCATGCTTATTATGCTGGCAAATCAGGCAGGCCTTGCTATTGAGAATTCACAGCTTTTCGAGTTAACTGTAATGAGAGCGCATTCTGATTCCCTTACTGATTTATGGAATCACGGGTATTTTCAATATATTCTGCAGGAGCAAATGGAAAAAGCGGTTGTAAATAAAGAACCTTTAAGCCTTATTCTTATAGACATTGATGATTTTAAAGTTTTTAATGATACTTTAGGCCATCAATTCGGAGACAAGATTTTAAAGGAACTCGCCGGGCTGCTTAAAAATCAGTCGCGGAAGATGGATTATGTATGTCGTTATGGAGGAGAAGAATTTACAGTTATACTGCCTAAGACAGATAAAGAAGAAGCTTTTTTAATAGCAGAACGAATAAGGCAGGATATTGAGAAATATCGTTTCGTTCATGAAGAATTGCTTTCACAAAAGAAATTGACAGTAAGCATAGGGTTATCTTCTTATCCTAATGACGGCAAGACCCCCGCTGAATTGATAGCATATTCCGATAAAGTTCTTTATTGCGCTAAACATAAAGGAAAAAATAATACCTGTTGTTAATACCCTGCCGGATTTAAAATAATTAATATAAATTAAGTATCGGCCAAGACATGCCTTGATATGGGGTTGGGATCTGTTGGTACTCTTTTGCCTAGTAGATTATTATTTTGAGCGAATTTTACGGATACAATTTTAGATATTCCTGATTCTTCCATTGTAATTCCATACATGATGTCGGCGTTGGCAATAGTTTTCTTGTTATGGGTAATAACTATAAATTGAGTAGTTTTTGCGAATTCATGCAGGGCCTTTCCAAATCTGTCGACATTTGCCTCATCTAAAGCGGCATCTATTTCATCTAACACGCAGAAAGGCGCGGGTTTAACTTTAAATATCGCGAATATAAGCGCTATTGCCGACATGGATTTTTCTCCACCGGAAAGTAAAAGGACATTTTGCAGTTTTTTGCCCGGCGGCCTGCAGATAATTTCAATCCCTGATTCTAACGGGTCTTTTTCATCTATTAAATATATCTGCGCGTCTCCCCCGTTAAATAATAATTTAAAATAGTTTCTGAATTCTAAACGGACTTGTTCAAATGTTTCCAAAAACATTTTTTTTGTTGTGCGGTTTATTTTTAAGATAGCCTCATGCAGCGAATCTTTGGCTGTTATAAGGTCGGTCTGCTGCTGTATTAGGAAATCATAACGTTTTTTTAATTCATCATATTCTTCTATCGCGACAAGATTTACATTCCCGTAAGAATCTACCTTCTCTTTTAATTTTTGTATTTCTTCTGATAATAGGGGTATATTGATTTCGCTTGTTTCTTCTTGTGGTAATTGATCAGCTATAGATATGTCTATTTTATAAACCTGCAGGATCCTGTCTTTTAAAGTTAAGTATTTGAATTCTATGTCTTTATTTTGCATCTGTAATTCATAGGCATGTTTTTTTAGGCTCTCAAGCTCATTTTTATCCAGTTCTAGTTTTTTCGTGGAATCCTGAAGTAATTGCAGCCCTGTCTGATAATTCTCTTCGGTTTGCTTCAGGCTGGTATTGCGGTCTGCCAGCATTAGATTTGTCTGTATTATTTTATTCTCTAATTCCTGTATTTCTGAGTCTAAAGAGATGTTTTTTTGAGCGATCTCTTCAATTTGTTTATCTAAAACCGATACATTCTCTTTATCTTGATGGTATCTTAATTCCATCATCTTGAGCGTGTCATCATCACTTGATATGCGGCTTATTAATGATTCTATTTCGGTTTTAAGCTGGGCAATAATAATAAGAATTCCTTCTTTTTGGTTGCTTTTTACAGCTATTTCATTTTCTTCATTGATAATTGAATTTTCTTTGTTTTTTTGTCCTTCTTCCAATTGATTAAGCTCCAAGCTGAGCTTCTGGAGGTTTTGATCAAGAAGGGAAAGCTCTTTGTCTACTTCTGAGAGTTCTCTATTGATTAATTCTTCTTCATCTTTTACTCTGTTAAATTGTTCAAGAATGGTTTGATAAGAATTTTTTTTATTTATAAGAGTAATTTCCTGATCGCGTAAATTCTTTTGCAGATTAATAAGAGATTTATCTAACTCGTCGATTAAAGCCTGTTTTTGGACCTTCGTATTTTTTAATGTTTCAATCCTTTGTTCTATTTGGGTTATTCTTTCTTCAATTTTTTGGGTATCCAAATCAAATTGTTTTGCTTCTCCGGATATTTTGAGATTAATGCTGTTATCAGCGGATTTCTCTTCAGGGGCAAGAGTCAAATACTCTTTAATTTTTATTACCAGCCCATTGATTTTCTCTTTAGGCATTTTATCAAGATAAATAACGGCATTCATGGATTCGCTTATATCTTCATATTTAGCGGAAAGTTCCTGAATAAATTGTTTCTGTGACTGGAGGGATAAACTTTGTTTTTCCAAAAGTTCTATTTCCGAATCTATATCCTTAAGAGATAATTTTTCCGTATCAAGCTTTTCTTTTGTTTGTGATATTTCTAAAGAAAGATTCCGGAAGTCATTCTCAAGTTTATCGACTTCTTCTTTTACGCAGTTAATATCAATTTCTATAGATGCTTTTTCTTCATTGATTTTTGCTTTTTCTACTTCCAGCCTTTTTTTACGTGCCAGCCCTATTTGTTTTTTACTGGAAGAATCCGCCATCGTATTTTTAACGCGGGCTATTTTCGTGGCCAGGTCCATAATGCTTTTTTTGGCAGAAGCTATGTTTTCTAAATGTGCCTTTATTTCATTTGAAATATTATTTAACTGGTTTTCATTTTCTTTTAACGTTTCGGTTTTTTCGCTGATATTTTTCTTTATAGTTGTATATTCTACTTTTAAAGAATCTAACTTTTCCTCGTCTACAAGCAGCCTTTGCTTAGCCTGTTCGAGCTGTTTTTCCAGCTGCTTTTTAGTGTTGTTTAATTCCAGGATTCTTTCTTTGTTGTAATTAACACGTTCTTTATTTCTTGAAATAAGGTTATTGAGATTTATTAATTCATTTTTCGTCTGGAAAATTGATTCTTCAGTGCTGTGCAGTCCTGTCTGGTTATTATTATTTTGATTTTCCTGCTCTTTTATAATTTCTGTAAGCCTGTTTTCTTCGGAAGAAAGTTTATTCAGTTCTTCTGAAAGCATACCGATATTTGTTTCTAACTCTTTTTTTTGCGATACTGCCAGCTTTAACTCTTTTGATTTGAGTTCTTCAAATATTTCCTTGAACCTTCTTGCTTTATTGGCTTGTCGTTCAAGCGAGCCAATCTGGCGTTTTACTTCTAAAATAATATCATTTACCCTAAGCAGGTTTTGTTCGGTTTCTTCTACTCTGCGTAGTGCCTCTTTTTTTTGTGCTTTATATTTGGTTATGCCGGAGGCTTCATCGAATACCAGCCTTCTGTCTTCAGGCTTGGAACTTAAAATTAAATCAATTTTACCTTGGGGTATAAGAGAGTAACTTTCCGCTCCTATGCCGGTACCCATAAGTAATTCTAAAATATCTTTTAAACGCACCTGGCTTTTATTTAGGAGGTATTCGCTTTCTCCCGAGCGGAATATTCTGCGGGTAATTATTACTTCATCATGTTCGATAGGAAAGAAACTGTTACTGTTATCAAAGCTAAGGCTGACTTCCGCCATGCTCAAAGGTTCTTTGGAGTCGGTGCCATTAAATATGACATCCTCCATTGCTGAACCGCGCATAGATTTTACTGATTGTTCTCCCAATACCCAGCGGATAGAATCAAATATATTTGATTTCCCGCAGCCATTTGGCCCGACAACCGCGGTAATCCCCGGTTCAAAATGCAGAGATGTTTTGTTAAAGAATGATTTAAACCCTACTATCTCTAATTTTCTTAAATACATTTATATATCCCTTGTAATATAAATAGTTATTCTTTCATTACTGTCTAAATTAGTGTCATTGCGAGCGAAGCGAAGCAATCTTATCGTCGAATGATTGCTTCGTCACTTCGTTCCTCGCAATGACACGTTGTTGATATCCAAAAAACATTTTATTGACGTTCTTATATCTATAATTTAGGCACGGATGTTATTCTTTAATGAATATATTATAAATAGAAAATAGTTTTTTATCAAGAAGATAAATATTTATTTTTGGGAATGTTGTTGAGGCACGGTAGCCGCAGGCTTTAGCCTGCGCCGTAAAACGCAAGCTAAAGCTTGCGGCTACCATAAATTTTTCTTGTTTATGTAAGCCTCTATATATCAGCTAAATTCGCGAAATCCTGCAGCTTTAGGCTTTCCGGGCGGATATTTTTGTCAACAGGGTATTTTTTAAAAAATAATTCAAGTTTTTGGGACGGGATAATATCTTTTAGGCTGTTGCGTAATGTTTTTCTTCTTTTATTAAAAACCGCCCTGATAATTTTAAATAATAATTTTTCATCTTTAACTTTTACTGCCGGTTCTTTTCGGATTTGTAGTTTTAATAAGCAAGAGTCAACTTTGGGTATAGGCCTGAAACAGGTTTTACTAATGGTAAAGATAATCCGCGGTATAGTGTAATATTGCAGGAAACAGCTTAGAGAACCGTATTTTTTTGAACCCCCTGTTGAAATAATACGCTGCGCGAATTCCTTTTGGACAGTTATAAATATGCTTTCAATTTTTTCTCTGTAATTTAATAATTTTTCTATGATTGGGGTTGAAATATAATATGGGATATTGCCAATGACTTTTATCTTGGTGTCTATATTTTGAAAAAATTCTTTAAAGTCAAATTTGAGTATGTCTTGATTGATTATGGTAATATTTGCGCGTTCTTTGAAGGATTCGGTTAGTATTTCGGATAGTTGGGTATCTATTTCAACGGCATAGATGTAAGACGCTTTTTCAACAGCAAGTTCTGTTAATTCCCCTTTCCCCGGGCCTATTTCTAAAACAATATCAGAATGGGTTAGTCCTGCCGCTTCAATTATTTTTTTACGGATATTTTTGTCAATTAAGAAATTCTGCCCTAAGCGTTTTTTAGGTTTAACGCGCATTTTATAGCAAGTTTTATTGCTTCATTTAATGAAGTGCAATCAGCCTGATTTTTTCCCGCGATATCAAAGGCAGTCCCATGTAAAGGAGATGTCCTTATGATTGGAAGCCCTAGAGTAATGTTTACTCCGGCACCTGACAATTTTAGAGGGATTAATGACTGGTCATGGTAGATGGTAATAACACAATCGTATTGTTTTAACATTGTTTTCGCGATAGCAATATCAGCGGGAAGAGGCCCTTCTATTTGTTTAATTTTGGCTCTTAGTTTATTCAATGCCGGAATAATTACGCGGTTTTCTTCATCTCCGATCAAGCCATTATCTGAAGCATGGGGGTTTAATCCGCAGATAACTATAGACGGATTTTTAATAAAAAACAGCTTTTTTAAGGATTGATAAGTTATTAAAACAGTCTGGTATATTTTTTCCTGATTTAACGCGCAAGAAACTTTTTTTAAAGGAATATGCCGCGTTACCAGAGATGTTTTTATTTTGTTATTTAAAAGCATCATAACTGGATTTTTTGTATTTGTACGTTCAGATAAGTATTCAGTATGCCCGTTGTATTTATAGCCGGCAAGGTTTATCGCTTCTTTTGATATGGGGCAGGTTATCAGACAGTCTAGCTCTTTGTTCTTAAGCATCTCAAGCGCCTTATCTAAATATTCCATAGACGCCCTGCCATATTCCGCTTTTATTTTTCCAAATTTAAAATTTCTTTTTGAGACATTCTTTAAATCTATGAATTTATAATTATAATTCTGGTTACTGGTTATTGGTTTCTGGTTTCTGTTAAACACCCAAAGGTCTCCGATAACTGTAAATTCAGCCAGATTATTTAATTTTTTTATAGATTTGGCAGTTATTTCAGGGCCTATCCCCGCGGGGTCTCCGAGGGTGATTCCTGCTTTAATCCCTCGAGAGAAATCTCCGGTTTTAAAACCGGAGATGAATGCTGTATTGTTTTTTCTGCTCAGGAGGAAGCCCCGGGCTTTAGTCCGGGGAGCTTCACTTTTACATAATTTTGATATAGGATTTATTTTTGAGTTCATTTAGCCATTTGGTGAGTTTTTCCTGCATTTCCTGTTCATATAAAAATTCATAGATTCTATTTTGTACTTCTGAGAGCTGTTGCTGCTGTTCAGGAATTATTTCTTTTAATTGAAAGATATAATATTTATCCCCAATCTTTACAGGTTTGGATATTCCTCCGGGTTTTAAGCGGAATATTTTTTCTTCAATGTCCTTCTTTAGCTGATTTTGTTTTACTTCCAGCGTATCTATAGATAAAGAATACCTTTTGGCTATTTCGTTAAAGCCTGGATTTTTTTTAAGCTCGGTTGATATTTCTTCAGCTAAATCTTTATCCCGCGTATCGATAGAATTAAATACCTTTAATTCAGGCTGTTTAAATTCTTCAACATGTTCCTGATAAAACTTAGTGATTTCTACGGGGTTTATTAAAATTTCCCTGCGTATTTTATTTTCTACTACAAGATAGGTAAGCATTTGTTCTTTTATTTTAGATTCAATGTCTGCTAAGACCATCCCTTGCCTTTTTAATATCTCAAGGAATATTTCTTCGGAAGGATAATCTTTCTTTATTTCGTCAATTTTGGCTTTTATTCTGTTATCGTCTATGTTTATCCTTTCTTTTTTGGCCTCTTGTAATATAATTTTGTCTTCTATCAGTTTATTTAATAGGTCTGATTTCATGGATTGGATATGATTTTCCAAGGCATTGCCGGAATATTCTTTGCTTAACTGGATTTTCATGAAATTCATGAAATCCCGTAAATCTTTCTGGGTAATCACATCTTTGTTAACAATAGCGATTATTTTATCTTGAGCGTATAAATTGTGTAAAGTGTAATCTGTAACGTGTAATGAAAAATAAGACACAATGGTTAGTAAAAAAATTTTATATATTAGACTTTTGGTATTACACAGTTTTCTCATTTAATACTCCTGCTTTTTTTAATCCGTCAATAGTTTCTCTTAATAATCTGCAATAGAGATCGAATCCTACTGCTGCTATAAAACCATGTTGTTGAACACCTAATAGATTACCCGCCCCTCTTAATTCCAAATCTTCCATGGCTATTTTAAATCCTGAGCCTAGATGGGAATATGCTTGGATTGCTGACAGCCTTTTTTTTGAATCGTTTTCTAATGGCTGGTGCTTTGGAGTTAGTAAATACGCGTAAGCAGGTTTATCAAACCTGCCGACTCTGCCTCTTAATTGATGCAGGTCAGAAAGCCCAAAACGGTGGGCATTATTTATAATAATGGTATTAACATTAGGAATATCTATGCCTGATTCTATAATCATTGTGCAGACTAAAACATCAATCTTGTTGTTTAAAAAATCAAGCATTACCTTCTCGAGCAGTTTTGACGGCATCTGGCCATGGCCTATAGCCATTCTCACTGTGGGAGGCAATATCCTTGCTAACCTTTCTTTTATTTCTTCAATGTCTTCAATCCTATTATGCAAAAAGAAGACTTGCCCTTTCCTATTGAGTTCCCTTAAAATTGCCTGTCGGATAAGGTCTTGGTCATATTTTACCACGATTGTGTTAATAGGCAACCTATTTTGTGGCGGAGTATTTATAATTGAAAGGTCTTTTGCCGCCATAAGGCTCATATATAAAGTTCGGGGAATAGGAGTTGCGGTAAGAGTGAGAACATCAGTATTTAATCTCATCGTTTTGAGCTTTTCTTTGGCCTGGACTCCGAAACGCTGCTCTTCATCAATAATTACCAGGCCCAAGTTATGAAAATGTATGTCATTTGATAATAGCCTGTGTGTGCCAATTACTATATCAACGCTGCCGGTATTTATTCCGGAAATTATCTCTTTTTGCTCATGTTTAGTTCTAAAACGTGAAAGCATCGCGACATTTATTGGGAAATTAGCCAGCCTGTTTTTGAAATTCTGGTAATGCTGTTCTGCCAGTATTGTAGTAGGTACCAGGTATGCTGCTTGGCGGTTATTTGTCACAACTTTAAATGCCGCGCGCATTGCTACTTCAGTTTTTCCGTATCCTACATCTCCGCAAAGGAGCCTGTCCATAGGTTTTTCTGATTCCTGGTCTTTTTTTACTTCTTGAGTAGTTTTTATCTGGTCAGGTGTTTCTTTATAAGGGAAAGTTTTTTCAAATTCTTTCTGCCAGTCTATGTCAGGCTTGCAGGCATAACCTTTAATACTCATTCTCATTGCCTGAAGTGATAAAAGTTCCCAGGCAAGCTTTTGGATCCCTTTTTTTATGCGGTTTTTTGTCCTTTGCCATTCTTTTGAACCTAACCTGTAGAGTTTTGGTTTTCTTGCCTGAAAAGCAATATATTTCTGCACTAAATTCATCTGGCCGGTAGGGACAAAAAGTTTTTCTTTGCGGTCGTACTCTATAACCAGATGGTCTTTATATTTGCCGTCTTTGCCTTTTATTTTATCCAGCCCGATAAATTTGCCTATTCCATATTGATTATGCACAACATAATCGCCAGTGTTAAGGTCAACAAAGTTATCCAGCGGGAATTCTTCTTTAAATGGCAGGGTAGTAATGGGGTGTGGTTTTTTGACAGGAAGAATGATTACCATTCTATGTTCCCAAAGCGCTTTCCCGTCTAGAGGATTGAAAGTTTTTATTGATGAGATTTTTTCTATGTCTAATTCTACGCGCAGAGGCAGTTCAAACGTGAAAGGGAAAATATCTACTATATTACCGCGGAGGGAAAAATCACCTTCTGTTTCAGTCTTTTCCTGCTTTTTATATCCGTATTCAGTTAAGGTAATAAGTAATTGTTCTAAGTTAATAGAACCGCCAATATATATCTTAAGCGATTTAAACATATATATCTGCTCATTATTGTCCAAATAAGTGTCATTCAGAATGTGTCACAATCTATATTTTAACGCGGTAGCCGCAACCTTTAGGTTGCGTTTCCGACGCTGGTAAAACGCTCCGCTTACGGAGCGGCTACCAAAAATGCAATTACGACACAGTCTGAATGACACGCTATTGACATCTCAAAAACATTTTACCGGCGATAACAATTATCATAATTTGGACACAAGTGATATCTGCTATTTTTTACCTTTTTTGCTCCAGGCAAGGATTAAAGGAGAAGCGATATAAATGGTAGAATAAGTACCGGAAATGAAGCCGATTAATAGAGTAAACGCGAAATTACTAAGTACTTCTCCACCATATAATAAGATTGCTACTACTACAAATAAAGTAACTAATGATGTAAGAATAGTTCTGCTTAGAGTTTGGTTTACGCTTAAGTTAATAAGCTCATAAAGGCTTAATTTTTTTAAATTACGGCTATTTTCCCGGACTCTATCATAAATCACTATTGTGTCATTAATAGAATAACCAGCGATTGTTAAAAACGCGGTTACGCTTAAAAGGTCAATTTGCCTGCCGGTAATTACCAGAAATCCAAACGCCATTAATACGTCATGAATTAACGCGATTACTCCGGCAGCCGCGAAATTGAAGTGTTTAAAGCGAATAGCCACATAAATAAGAATACCTATTATTGCCCAAATTAACGCTGAAGTTGCCTTGTCTTGTAAATGTTTTCCAGCTATCGGGCCTACATGTTCAATTCTTAATATCTGAATATCCTGATTAGGGAAAACCTCTTTTAATTTACTGCTTATTACCTGATTTTTGTCTTTAGCAGTCCTTATAAGGATTACTTTTGGGTTATCTTTAAATTGCTGTATACTGGCGTCGGATAAATTCAGGTTTTGTAATATTTCACGTACCTTGTCTATTTCCGGAGGAGTTTTAAAACTGTATTCCTGAAGCTGTCCTCCAGCAAAGTCAATGCCGAAAACTTTTTGCCCTTTTTTCGCGAAACTAACTAAACCAATTATTATAAGTATTAAAGAAAGCGTGTAAAAAATCCTGCGTTTGCCGATGAAATCAACTTTTGTTGTTTTTATTAACTGTAACATTGGCAGGCTTTTTAATAACCCGAATTTTAATAATATTTCGAGTATAGTACGGGTTACTACTATTGCCGTAAACATACTGGCAATAAGGCCTATAGTAAGAGTCACTGCGAAGCCTCTTATCGGGCCTGTGCCGAACTGAAATAATAAGAACGCGGCAACAAGAGTAGTAAAGTTAGAATCAAATATAGCGCTGAATGCTTTTGAATAACCATTTGCTATTGCCGCGCGCAGAGCCTTGCCTAATTTAATTTCTTCGCGTATGCGTTCATTAATAAGAACGTTGGCATCAACAGCCATACCTAAAGAAAGAATCATACCCGCAATACCGGGAAGAGTTAGTGTCGCGGATATCCCGGGAAATAAAAGCGGCAGTAATCCCAGCCCTCCTAAAATTATAATTAAGTTTAATATTAAAGCTATATCGGCGATAACCCCGGCTAATAAATAATAACAGGCCATAAAAACAAGAACTGCGATTACACCGATAAGACTGGCTTTTATACCTTTATTTATAGAATCCTGCCCAAGCAGAGGGCCGATAGTCCGTTCTTCTTCAATATGCATGGGCGCGGGTAAAGCTCCTACTCGAAGTACAAGAGCTAAATCTTGAGCCTGTTCAGGATTGAAACGCCCGCTTATTACCGCTTCACCTGAGGGGATAGCTTCTCTTATATTTGGCGCGGATTGTACTTTACCGTCTAAAACAATAGCTAACCTTCTGCCGATATTCTTTTCAGTAATATCCGCGAATTTTTTCGCTCCCTCAGGGTTAAATTGCAGCCCTACAACAGGAGTGTTAAAATGGCTGGAGTCAAACTTTACTGAGGCGCTGGATAGCGCGCTTCCTGTTAGGACAGCTTCTTTTTCTAAAAGTAAAGGTTCTTTTTCATCTTGAGCGTATTTTAATTCATAACCTTCCGGGATATTCCCTTCTATTGCCTGTTTCAGTTTTTCTTTATCATCAGAAACGAGTTTAAATTCCAGCAGTGCTGTTTTACCGATTAAATCCATAGCGCGGTCTCTATCTGTAACTCCGGGTAACTGTACAACTATTTCATCATCGCCTTGCTTTTGAATTGAAGGTTCTCTTACTCCGAAGGCATCTATCCTGTTTCTGATAACTTCAACGGCCCTGTCCGCGGCATCTAATTTATCTTTTTTTGATAAATGGCTGGTATCAATCTTTAGCAGAAGATGCATGCCTCCTTTTAAATCCAGCCCTAAATTAATTCTTTTATTTAGTGGAAAGGCGAAATACGCGCAAATACCCACAATAGAAAGAATAAGAATTGTTTTATAAAGGATTCTTTTTCCCATAGTTTGAATACTCCTATTTTTATTATCCTGCATGTCCTTTCATAGGCGGATTCGCCTACGGAGGAAAAACATCTGTTTAAACGTATTGTCAATCCTGCGGTTTGCCCGGTTGTCATCCTGTAGCTTGACCAGTTGTCATCCTGCGGCTTGACCGCAGGATCTATTATTTATTAAAGCCAAATCCTTACGGATTTTTCTTGACATAAGCTATACAATTTCTTTCAACTTCTACTTTTACATTTTCATCTATGCGTAAAGTTAGAGTCTTATCTTTAACATTTACTATTGTCCCATGTATTCCGCTGGAAGTGACAACGTCATCATTTTTATTGAGTTTGCTTAACATATCTTTATGTTCTTTCTCTTTATTTTTCTGCGGGCGTATTACCATAAAGTAAAAGATTACAAAAATAAGAATTATTGGGAAAAGGTTCATTATCGGATTAACTGTTTGTGCTGGCATTTTTACCCACCTTTCTTGCTAAACTTTTTACGGTTTCTGTTGCTTTAGCTCCTTTTTTGATCCAAAGATCAAAACGGTCTTTTTTTAATTTTACTTCTCCTGTTATAGGGTCATAAAATCCTATGTCTTCAATAGACCTGCCATCTCTGTTAATAGTTTTTTCATATATTGAAATACGAAAATGCGGGTTGTTCTTTGGATTCTTTCCAATCTTTCTTAAACGAATATGAACTGCCATATTAAAAACCTCCTTCGTCGGTTTTTGGTCGATAGTCGATAGTCGATAGTCAATAGTTAATAAAATAGTTATTTTAATTTCTATGGACGATGGACTATGGACGATGGACTTATTTAGTTATTGCCTCTATTAAGGCTTTTGCTTTGTTTATTGTTTCAATATATTCTTTTTCAGGCTGAGAATCAGCGACAATACCTGCGCCAGCCTGAACATAGGCGAAATTATCTTTTACAATAATTGTCCTGATGGTTATACAGGTATCCATATTCTGTGAAAAACTAAAATATCCTACGCATCCTGCGTAAGGGCCTCTTTTAGATTTTTCCAGTGTGTCGATAATTTCCATAGCGCGTATTTTAGGGCTTCCGCTTACTGTTCCTGCCGGAAAACAGGCTTTTAATACATCATAAGAGTCAAATTTCTTATTTAATATCCCTTGTACTTCAGTTTCTAAATGCATTACGTGGGAATATCTTTTTACCGACATGAATTCACTTATTTTTACGCTTTCAGTTTTACAGACTCTGCCAAGGTCATTTCTGCCTAAGTCTACTAGCATAATATGTTCTGCTTTTTCTTTGGCGTCATTTAATAATTCTTTTTCCAAGGCATCATCTTCTTTTGTTGTTTTGCCTCTTGGCCGTGTGCCGGCAATCGGGCGAGTCACCACTAACCCATCTTCACAGCGCACCAGCATTTCCGGTGATGCCCCTATTAAAGTGAGGCCTTTTAATTTTAAAAAGAACATATAAGAAGAAGGATTAATATTTCTTAAACTACGGTAAATATTAAAAGGGTCTTTACGGTTCTTTATTTTAAAACGCTGCGAAAGGACTGTTTGTATTATATCGCCTTTTCTTATATAAGTCTTTGCCTGTTTAATTATACCGGTGAATTCAGCTTTATTATAATTAGATTCAATACTTATTTTGTCATTAGTTCCTTCTTGAAGCAGTAATTTATTTTTATCCAGAGGGGCAGATAAATCTTGTTCTAGTTCCTCTATTTTTTTTATTGCTTCTTTATAAAGTTTTGTTAATTGCTGTCGCGAAAGCTTTTTGTTTGTTTTAGGCAATATGACATTGCTTGCTATTTTAAGAGTATGGTTAACATGGTCAAATATAATGATTGTATCAGTCAATATAAAAACACAATCCGGTAATTTAAGTTCATCCGGATTTTTATCAGGAATTTTTTCAAAGAATCTCACCGTGTCATATCCCATATATCCAACCAGCCCGCCGTAAAAACGCGGTAACCCATTTATATGCATAGGTTTAAATTCGCGCATTATTTTTTTTATTTCATCAACAGGGCTTTGGGCGGTGATATATTTCTTAGTTGGTTTATCAGAATAGTTTATTTCTATGAGATTGTCTTTACTTTTAAAAATTAAAGACGGATTACTGCCCAAAAAAGAAAAGCGCGCTATTTTCTCCTGCCCTTCCACGGATTCCAGCAGGAAAGCATAGTCATTCTTGCGTATTTTCAGGTACGCCGATACCGGAGTATCCAAATCAGCGTTAAGCTGTTTATATACCGGTATAACATTCGCCTTTTTAGAAAAGCTTAAAAATTCTTTTAATGATGGATAGTACATATAACCCAAAAAATGCACTAGCATTTTTTGCCCGTAGGGCCGGCCGAAAAATCTTAACAAGATTTTTCGTGCTTGCCCTGATAAATTCATATAATTTATCAGGACTATTCTTGGGCAATTTTCTTTATGAAAACAGATTGACCAAGGCCGAGGTAATCCCGAATTTTGCTTATATTTTTCTATTGCAAAATTTGGGATACCTTTTAAAAATTAGTTTAGCTGCCAATGAAGGGTAAATTATATCATTTTTTAGCTATTTTAGCTATAGTTTTTTTACGAACGGTAGATATTGTAGGGACAGGCCTCTGTGCCTGTCCGATTATTAATCATTTTCCGTATTTTAAGGGCGCAGAATATCCCCCTCTTTAGCTGTTTCAATTTGTGTTTTTGAGATATTAAAACCCGATGCCTGTAAAAAAGCATGAAAACAATCCGGGCCAGATCCTGAATATCCGAATTGGAAAATGAAATTACTTGGTGTGGTAAATTCTTCTTTTTCGCATTTTAAGACTATGCGGCATGGAGATTTTGATTCCAGCCGAACCTCAAGCAGTTTACCGCCTTTATTGGCAATATCTTTCGCAATTTGTATCCCTTCTGCTTCATAGGCCATAATGATACCTCCTTACATCAAATTTTGTCTATTTTTTAGCTTTTTTATCAAGCCGTTTCTCTTTTAGCGTTTTTGCCGCTTTCTTTTTTACATCTTTTTTAGCATCATGACTTTTGCTCATAGCTCTCCTCTCTTTTTGAAGGTTACATACAGCGTCTAAAATTTTATCTGGTTTTCATGGATTTAATTTTATACCAATATATTATGTATGTAAATATATAAATTGTCCTGTAGGGGCAAGGCATGCCTTGCCCTTTATAGAATAATTAATAATATTATTTTCATCTGTATCCCATGTTTTGGGATTATTTGTTATATATTCACGGATATTTTCTAAGGAATGTGTTGTGCGGATTATATGGTCATAGAATGATCGCTGCCATTTGAATTTATTGTCTGATGGAATTGTTTTATTTATTTGTT
>JBDRLG010000126.1:0-67516 GCA_043813255.1 Candidatus Omnitrophota bacterium | reverse complement strand
ATACCTCAAATTTGTCATTCTGCGGCTCGCCTCGCGGCGAAGCCGAGGGCTTGACCGCAGAATCTATAAAAATTTTATCGTCGATAATAGATCCTGCGCTTTCGCGCAGGATGACAGAAATAGAGTTTTGCAACAGTCTCACGATAATAATTGTCATAATTTGGACACAAGTGAGCTAAACTATAGGAGAATACCTATAAACACTAATATTAATCTAAATACTATTTTTTTACCATCAGAAGACGTAGTAGCAAGAGAAATTCATGGAGAATTTATAATTATTCCTATAACCTCAGGAATTGCTGAGTCAGATGATGATATATTTTCTCTTAACAAAACCGGGCGGGCTATTTGGAAAAAAATGGACGGGGAAAAAACTCTAAAAAATATAGTGGATATTTTAAAAGCTGAATTTGAAACATCTAAAGAAAAAATATCAGCTGATTGTTTAGGCTTAAGTAAAGAACTTTTAAAGAGAAAATGGAAGAAGCTAAATTTATTAGTTCCAATGAATTTAGAATTGAATTAATTCAAGCTGTTTTTGCCAAAAATGCTGGTTTTCGCTTTATTGCAAAAGGCTTTAGCATGTTCCCCTTCATTCAGGATAATGATATAATTACTCTTTCTCCCCTTAGGCATTCATCGCTCGGGTTAGGCAAAGTTGTGGCTTGCGTCTGTCCTACGCATAAAAAACTATTATTACATCGTATAGTAGCAAGAAAAAAAAGCTATTACTTGATAAAAGGCGATAATATCACTAAACCTGATTTTCTTATCGACAAAAGGCATATTTTAGGCTGCGTAACATTAATAAAGAGAAACAATAAAACTATACTTTTAGGATTAGGCCCGGAACGAGTATTTATTGCTTTTTTAAGCAAAATAGGAGTTTTATCTTTACTGCATTCTTTGAGTCAATTAATCCCGTATTCTCTAAGGAGATTTATCAAATGCCGGTTTCTTTCGTAAAACAAATTAAATTACCAAAATCAGATTTTTTAAAACCAATCCATAATAAAAGACAGCTTATTTCTTTTGATCTGGAATTAACCGCGCGGTGTAATAATAATTGCCGGCATTGCTATATTAACCTGCCGTCAAATGATAAACAAGTAAAAAAGAAAGAACTTACATTGCTCGAGATAAAAAATATAGTTGATCAAACTGTAGATTTAGGGGCATTATGGTGCCTTCTTACCGGGGGAGAGCCATTGTTAAGAGAGGATTTTTTTGATATTTATCTTTATTTAAAGAAAAAAGGATTACTGATCTCGGTTTTTACCAATGCCACCTTGCTCACTGCAAAACATATAGAATTTTTTAAAAAGTATCCTCCCAGAGATATTGAAATAACTGTATATGGCACCACTAAAGAAACATACGAAAAGGTCACCAGGAATAAAGGTTCTTTCAATGCTTTTTTATCCGGAGTAAATCTTTTGCTTAGCAACGGCATAAAAACGCGTTTTAAAGCGATGGCTTTACGCTCAAATGTTAACGAATTACCAAGAATTAGCGCATTTTGCCGTAAAAGAACTAAAGACTATTTCCGTTTTGATCCTTTTTTACATATGCGTTTTGACGGAGATAAAAAAAGAAACGCTGAGATACAATCTGAAAGGCTGGATTCTAAAAAAATCATCACTATAGAACAAAATGATCCGGAACGTAAACAAGCCTTAAAAAAAGATTGTAATAATCTTATTATTCCTGAATTAGCTAATCTTAACTGTAATCATATTTTTCATTGCGACGCGGGAACCAAAAGTTTTACAATAAGTTATGACGGTTATTTTAAACTCTGCTCTTCGCTTTGCCACCCGGATTGTATTCTTGATCTTAAAAAAGAGACGCTTCTTCAAGCCTGGCAATATTTTGTTCCGCAGGTTAGAAACAACCGTTCCACAAAAAAAGATTTCCTAAAAAAATGCCATGTATGCCCTTTATTCAATCTCTGTATCTGGTGCCCCGCACATTCTTATTTAGAAACAGGAGCATTAGATATGCCGGTTGATTATTTTTGCGAAGTAGCTCATGCCAGAGAAAAAATGTTACTTGAACCGGCCATAATAACTTGAATTTTTAAATTTAAATATTATAATAATAATACATATGTTGATTAATATACTCTTTGTAATTACTAAATTAGAATTGGGCGGGGCTCAAAAACATGTATTAAATTTAATAGATAATTTAGATAAGAATAAATATAAAATATTTATATTTACCGCTCAAAAAGGATTATTACTTTCAAAACATATCACAAGAAAAGAAATAATTATAAGAAGATCTATTTTCCTGGATCGGCCAATACATCCTATTAAAGATCTATTGGCTTTAATTGAATTATATTTTTTTATCAAAACAAATAAAATAACATTAATTCATACCCATAGTTCAAAAGCAGGGATATTAGGCCGCTTAGCGGCAAAATTAGCTAAAGTTAAAATTATTATCCATACTGTTCATGGATGGAGTTTTAATGATTTTCAGCATTCTATAACTAAAAAAATATATATTTATCTGGAAAAAGCTATGGCTAAATTCAGCCATAAAATAATAGTTGTTTCTCACCACGACAAACAAACGGGGCTGAATAATAAGATAGGAGAAGACAACAAATATCAAGTTATCCGTTATGGCATTAATTTCAACGAATTCAATAACAAAGAATCATCTTTTAGAACAAATAATGCGATAAAAGACAATGAACTTGTTGTAGGTACAATTAGCTGCCTGAAACCACAAAAATGCCCTCAAGATTTTATTAAACTCGCTTATCTGACGCTCAAATTAGTACCTAATATAAAATTTATTTTAGTAGGGGATGGGATTTTATTAAAAAAAGTACATAAAGAAATCACTAGATTCAAATTAGAGAAAAACATAATATTAACCGGATGGCGGCATGATATCCCGGAGATACTTTCTAGCATGGATATCTTTGTTTTAACATCATTATGGGAAGGCCTTCCCATATCAGTATTAGAAGCAATGTTGATGTCTAAACCTGTTATAGCAACTGACACAGGAGGGATAAAAGAAGTAATAAAACAAACTAAAACCGGTTTTTTAGTTAAACCCCATGACATAAAAAATATGGTGGAAATATTAATTGCTTTATTGAAAAATAAAGAACTAAGAGAGGCTATGGGGGAAAATGCAAAAAATTATTTAAATACTGATTTTCAACTCCAAAATATGATTAAAGCTAACCAAGAACTATATGATAAATTAATAACCCAATATGCCAATTAATCTTCTTTGCAGTATTATAATTAGTTTCTTTTCAGGGATTTTTTTAGTTATTTTACTTAGAAAAATATCCTTAAAATATAACCTCTTAATTTCCAAAGGCATTCCATTAATAGGAGGCATAAGTATCTGTTTGTCTTTTCTTATAGGCTGCCTGTATGCGAATAATTTTTATGTGCCTTTAAATAAAGATATATTAGGGATATTATTTGCTTCTTTTCTAATGCTTGTTTTTGGCATAATTGATGATTTTCATGAATTATCCATATCCGTAAAGTTTATTTCACAATTTATCGCGGCATCGTTCTTGATATTTTTCGGGGTTAAAACACAAATAATTTATTTCAGCGCGCCTATCAATATCATAATTACTTATATCTGGATAATCGGGATTACAAATGCTTTTAACCATTTAGACATACTAGACGGATTAACAGCAGGTAATGCAATTATTATATGCGTAGCATTCTATATTCTTTCCATATTAAATATCAATATAACCACCCTGATCTTATCTCTATGTTTAACAGCAGCTACTTTGGCATTTTTTATTTTTAATTTTCCTCCAGCCAAAATATATATGGGGAATTCCGGCAGCCATTTTTTAGGGTTCGTATTATCAGCTATAGCTTTAAAAATAAGTTATGCTTCTTTAAATAACTCCATAGCTATTTTTAGCCCTTTAGTAATTCTGGGTTTTCCTATCATTGATACTGCTTTTTTAATACTAATACGCTCCAGTAAAAATATATTACCGTTTAAAAAAAGTAATGACCATTTAGCATTAAGATTTCTCACTTTTAACTATTCAAAAAGAAAGACGCTTTTAATTATGCTTGGCTGGTGCCTTTTTTTTTCAATTTCCGGAGTAATTATAACTAAAATTTCTAATTTACAGGCAGCTATATTAATCATAATAGTAATTTTATTAAGCATATTTTTAGCCAATAAAATGCTAAAAACAAATCTAAATGCATAAAAAGAAAATACTGATCATAGGCGCAGGGCTTACCGGATTAACTCTGGCAAGAGAGCTGCAAAATAAAAAACTTAATTACCTTATTTTTGAGAAAGAAGAAGAAGTTGGGGGCCTATGCAGATCCAAAAAAATAAATAACTTTATATTTGACTTTGACGGGCATCTATTGCATTTTAAGAATCGCCGCGCATTTAACTTAATCAAAAGCCTGCTTAAAAGTAATCTGATTAAGCACAAAAGGAATGCTTTTGTTTATTTTGAAGGCGAATATATTCCTTATCCATTTCAAGCCAATCTTTATGGATTACCTCTTTCTGCTAAAAATGAATGCCTGTCAGGATTTATTAATGCAAAAAGGGAGGAACGGGCTGGTAAAAATAGTGATAATTTTTTAAATTGGATAAATAATACCTTAGGCAATGGAATAGCCAAACATTTTATGATTCCCTATAATCATAAATTTTGGACTGTTCCTCTAAAAGATATGACCTGTGAATGGCTAGAGAATTATATACCCGTTCCTTCATTAACACAGATTATCGCAGGAGCTATAAAAAAAAATAGCACAGAATACGGTTACAATGCTGTTTTTTGGTACCCTAAAACCGGCGGTATAAACTGTGTCCCACAGGCCTTAAGCCGTAGAATAAAACATATTAAAACAAACTCTCCGGTAACAGAAATTAACCTAATAAAAAAACAAATAAAAACTGCCTCCGGCAATACTGAAAAATTTGATTATTTAATTAGTACTATGCCTTTACCGGAATTATCCCATTTAATTAAAGATATTCCTCCAATGATACGAATGGCTTTTAATAAATTAAAATGGAACTCAATTTTTAATTTAAACATAGGGATAGATAGGAAAGCCGGTTTAGAAAACAAACATTGGGTATATTTTCCCCAAAAAGATATTTCTTTCTTTAGAGTTGGTTTCCATCATAACTTTTCCTCTAGTGTTGTACCTAATGGAAAAATGTCTCTATACGCGGAGGCAGCTTGCCCCGGGCATTCTTTAATAAATAAACCTGAATTGGCTAATTCTATTAAAAAAGACTTACAAAAAATTGGGATACTATATAAAAATGATAGGATTTGCGCGCAAGACGCGAATGAAATAAAATATGGTTACCCTGTTTATGACAGTAATTATTCGGCTTCAAGGAAAATAATACTTAATTTTCTTAAAAAAAATAATATTATCTCCTGCGGACGTTATGGGGCGTGGAAATACATGTCAATGGAAGACGCTATCTATGAAGGCTTAAACGTTTCTAAACTATTCACTAAATAAGGTCTATTATGTTTTCTATTATACAAGAAATATTTGAAAGAAAAAATTTAATCTATGAGTTAGTCCTAAAAGATATAAAACTGCGTTACTCAAGGCCTTTTTTAGGATTTCTTTGGGCATTTTTGTCGCCATTTTTTACCGCGATAATTTTTTATTTAGTCTTTTCTTTGTTTTTGAATATACAAATCAAAGAGATGCCATTTATTCTATATTTAATGAGCGCGACATTTCCCTGGCGTTTTTTTCAAGACTCTATAACAAGTTCGACTTCATGCCTGATAGATAATAAAAATTTAATAAAAGAAGCAAGATTTCCATATTATTTTATACCTATTTCTATTATACTGGCAAATTTGATTATTTTTCTCCCATCTTTGCCTATTTTAATAATTATTTCTCTGATAATGTTAAAAGGGCTGCCTCTTTTTTTAATATTCCTGCCATTGGTGATACTTATTCATTTAACCATTATAACAGGCTTGGCATTAATTTTTTCCCTTTTATATCTAAAATGGCGTGATACAAAATATATAATAGAATTTTTATTATTATTTTTATTCTATTTAACACCCGTTTTTTATTCGCTTTCTCTAGTTAAAACTACTTTTTCGCCTTTTTTATATTCCATATACATAAATAATCCTTTTGTGGGAATTCTGAATTTATATAGATGTACTCTTTTAAAAGGATTTTTTCCTTTAATAAGCAAAGAAATAAATATTTTTAGCCTAATTATTGTGCCGATTGTTTTTTCTCTTTTTTTATTTTTAACAGGATTTTACCTGTACAATAAATATAAAAACAAGATAAACGAATACCTTTTTAATTGAAAATGATCAAAATCCAGTCTATCAGTAAAAAATATCCTATTGTTAAACCAGAAGAAAAAAAGATAAAAGAACAATTTAAAGACTTCTGGGCTTTAAAAGATATAACATTAGAAGTGAATAAAGGAAAAATTCTAGGAATAATAGGCCGAAATGGCGCGGGTAAAACCACTCTTTTGAATATTATTGCGGGTGTGCTGACGCCTACTCAAGGAGAAATTCAACTTAACGGCAAGATTATTGGATTATTCAACTTAGGTGTTGGGTTCCATGATGAACTTACAGGTAAAGAAAATATATTCCTTAACGGCGCTATACTTGGGGCTTTAAGGGAAGAATTAGAAAATAAGCTAAATTCAATAATTGAATTTTCAGAATTGGGAAATTTTATTAATATGCCCTTAGGCAGCTATTCACAAGGAATGAGGCTTAGATTAGGATTTAGCATCATTGCTAATTTGGACTTTGATATTTTAGTCCTTGATGAAATATTAGCCGTAGGAGACGCTCTCTTTCAAAGTAAATGTTATGAACGCTTAATGGACTTTAAACATTCAGGTAAAACACTCGTAATAACCACGCAAAGCATGGATTTAATTGAACGGCTATGTGACAATGTCGCTCTTTTTGACCATGGGAAATTATTATTCCACGGAGGTCCCGCTGAAGGGATAAATAAGTATCGCGGATTACTTAATACGGAAAAATTTTTTGTAGGTCCCGCATCTAATAATATTGTTTTGTTTGATAATACAAAAAAATGGGCCGATGATATCTCTGATTTTAACAAAAAATTCGGCACTAAAGAAACCATTATAAACTCGGTAGAATTCATTAATAAATTCGGGATCAAAACATATAGTATCAAAAGCCATGAACCTTTAAGTATTAAAGTACGTTTTACTGTAAGAGATGAAATTAAAGAGCCCCATTTTGGAATCGCGATATTCAGGGATGACGGGGTATATTGTTACGGCCCTAATACGGAATTTGATGGATATAAAATCAACAAAATAACCGCGGGAGAAAGACATTTTATTTTAAAATACAAAAAAATTCTTTTAGCTCCGGGAGAATATAAACTATCCATAGCGGTATGGGATAAAAACGAAACTATAGCCTATGATTATCATAATGGATGCTACAAATTAACTATAAAAGGCCGCGAAAATAACCCAAAAGAGCTATTAAACATTCCAGCCAAAATATCTTATGCCAAAAACTCATACCGCAGAAATGACAATCCGCCTGAGCCTAAAAAAACAGGAACTATTTCTTTAAAATGCTTTAACAGCGCTAACAAAGAAAAAAACACTTTTTTAACTAACGAACCTGTCAGAATGCTTGTTAACTTTAGTAAAATAACCCTGCTTTATCAAAAAAAGCTTTATTTCTGGATAGGGATTTATAGAGATGACGGAATTTATTGCCAAAGCATAACCCATAGAATTAACAATAATAAAAATTCCCAAATATTTTTCCCTAAATTAGCTTTGTTGCCGGGTAAATATAATATTTCAGCAGGAATTTGGGACAAACTAAATAAAAAATTCATAATCTGCCAGCATGGAATTTATTCATTTCAAATGGTTTTTAACAAGCAAGACCATGGGACAGTTTATTTAGCACATAAATGGGAGATAAAATGACAAAAGAATTGCCTCTAGTAAGCATAATTATTGTTAACTATAATGGCAAACATTTATTAAAAGGTTGCTTTGATTCTTTATTAATACTTGATTATCCACAAGACAAGATAGAAATAATTATGGTCGATAACGGTTCAGACGATGGTTCGATAGAGTATGTAAGAGATAAATTCTCCAAAGTTAAAATTTTAAAAAATGATGTTAACAATTATTGTAGAGCTAATAATCTGGGAATAAAGGCCACAAAGGGTAAGTATGTCGCTTTACTTAATAATGATGTCAAGGTTGATAAAAAATGGCTTATTTATCTTCTGAAATGTTTACAGATAGATTCTACCATTGGAGCTGTAGGAAGCAGAATTTTATTTATGGATGGCTCCATAGAGAGCTTGGGGCATCAAGAATTATCTAATTTTTACTGGGTTGATCAAACATTTGACAATACTAACCCACTTAATAATCCTAAAGAAGTTACAAGCCTTTGTGGCTGTGCAGTTCTTTATCGAAAAAGTGCTATGGAAAACGTTGGATATTTTGATGAAGATTTTAATATGTATATGGAAGATGTGGATATTTCTCTGAGAATGGTAAGAAAAGGATGGAAACTCTTTTGTGCTCCTAAAAGTTTCGTCTATCATATTCATCATGGTACGACTAAAGAAGATTTACCCCTATTCTATACGGAAAAAAATCGTTTATTGCTAATCGTTAAATATTATCCTAAAAAAATATGCGAAGCTTTATTGGAGAATGGTTATTTTACTACTCAAGGGAATTTTAAGGCGCAAAGAAATATATACCCCCTATTAGTTGATTTGGTACTCAAATTAATAAAACATCATAAAATTAATATTGTTAAAGATGTTTTGGGGGATCTATTTAAAGAGGTAAAAAAAATTGAAAATCATGAAAACAGTATTTCAATAGAAAAGATACCGGAATTATTAAAAACAATTGGATCCCTAAATTTCATAATAAAATCTAAAGATACACATCTTATCAATCTTAATCAAGAAATTACCAGAAGGGACTTAGCTTTAAAAGAAAAAGACGATTATGCAGACAATCTTAATCAAGAAATTACTAGAAGGGACTTAGCTTTAAAAGAAAAAAACGATTATGCAGACAATCTTTTTAAAACTTTATCTGAGCAAATTGCTAATTTAAATATTGAGTTAACTAAAAAAAATCACGAAATAAATGATTATTATAATTCTACAGCTTTTAGATTTTTAGTGCGTCCGCTATGGTCAATTCTCTGGAAAATAAAACAGATTCAGGGGTTTATCCACCAACCAATCAATAAGGCATCATTAACTTTACCAGAAATAAAGAAAGAGGATACCTCAAACAGTTATTTAACTATTTGTACTATTATCTCTAAAAACTATTTAAGTTACGCACGGGTACTTACAGAATCATTCCTAAAACATAATCAAGGACGGGTTTTCGTTCTCTTAACCGACAGGATTGACGATTATTTTGATCCTACAAAGGAAAAATTTATTCTGATAGAATTAGAAACAATTAAAAAAAGAATACCAGCGTTTGATAAATTTTGTTTCCAATATAATCCTACTGAGTTAAATACAGCAGTTAAACCTTTCTTCTTAGAATTTATTTTTGATATCTATAAACCAAAAGATATTATTTTTCTTGATCCGGATATACTTATAACTAGTAATCTTAATGAATTATCAAACTTATTAGGAAAATATTCTATTATTCTTATCCCGCATATAACTCAGCCTTATCAAGATACCCGAAGACCATCAGAAATCGAAATATTAAAAAGCGGTGTATATAATTTAGGGTTTATTGCTCTTGCAAATAATCAAACTACAAGAACTCTTCTTTCTTGGTGGAAAGAACGCCTCAAACGTTATTGTATTTCAGATGTTGAAAAAGGGCTATTTGTAGACCAGAAATGGATTGATCTGGTTCCCGGATTTTTCGAAGGCGTACATATTCTTAGGGATAAAACTTATAATATCGCATATTGGAATTTTCATTATCGCAAGGTCTTAATAAACGAAGAAAATCTATCTGTCGACGGTATTCAGGTTAAATTTATGCACTTTAGTGGATTTAACCCTGATGATTTGAAAGTTATATCTAAACATCAAGATAGATTCACTTTGGTTGATTTAGAATATATGATTGGCGTTTTTGAATTATATCGGAATAAGCTTAAAACACATAATTATGATGAAACTAAGAATTGGCCTTGTGTTCTTAATTATTTTGACAACGGTGTACAAATACCAGATTTCATTAGAAGGCTGTATTGGAATTTATATGATGAAAACGAAAAATTTACAAATCCGTTTAAAACGGAAGGGAGAAGTTTTTTTAACTGGCTTAATGAGCGGCTGGATAATCAAAAACCAACCCTTAATAGGTTTATGTATGCGATATACAAAAAAAGAAGCGATCTACAGATTGTTTATCCAAATTTATTTGGGGTTGATCGAAAAAAATTTGTGGGATGGTTTTTATCAAATGCTATTAATGAATATAAACTGGATGAATCGTTTATCAATAAATTTTATCCTTTCACAAATATGTATAATAATGGTTATCTGTCGATCTTAAAAATAAGCTTTTTCCATAAAACTAGAGAAGTTTTAAAAAAAATACTTAAAGCTATTCTTCGTAATAATTCATGGAGAATCAATAATCTAAAAATTATAGAGTTGAATTTATATAAAAAGCTGGAAATTTTTAGCCGCGTTTCATCAAAAAAATCCGAATCCCGAAATAAAAAGTTTAATAAACCAAATGGAATAAATCTTATCGGTTACCTAACAACTGAGTTAGGAATAGGTGAAGGTGCTCGAGCAAGTGCAAAATGTTTTGAGGCAGTAGGCACAAATTTAGCCATTATTAATATCGATAATCATTCCCCCAGCCGCCAGAGTGATTTTTTCTTTGTCTCAAAATTATCTAAAATCAATCCTTATCCCATTAACCTTATTCACATAAACGCGGATATGTTTAGTAAACTTGTAACGGAAAAAGGGACCAGTTATTTTAACAATAAATACAATATTGGATATTGGGTGTGGGAACTGAATAATTTTCCGGATAAATGGGAAAAAAGTTTTTCTTATTGCGATGAAATATGGACTCCCAGTAAATTTGCTTATAAGGCAATATCCATGAAATCGCCTATTCCTGTAAAAGTAATTCCTCATGCCGTGGAAATCAAAACAATAAAACAAGTAAAAAGAGAGTATTTTTCTTTGCAGGAAAATGAGTTTATTTTCTTATTTATGTTTGATTTCTTTAGTTATTTTGAAAGAAAAAACCCCTTGGCGATTATCAAGGCATTTAAACAGGCCTTTTCCGCTAATGACAATATTCGCCTAGTGATTAAATGTTCCAATTCTGCTTTTGCCCCACATTCATTCAGAAAAATGAAAAAAGAATCTGAGATGATGAAGATAAGCATACTTGATAAATATCTTTATAGAGATGAAATCAATGCTTTGCTTTTACATTGCAATGCGTATGTGTCTTTGCATCGCTCTGAAGGATTTGGCCTGACAATGGCGGAAGCGATGTATTTAGGCAAGCCGGTTATAGCAACTAACTATTCAGGAAATCTTGATTTTATGAATTCTAATAACAGCTACTTAGTAAATTATAAAATTAAAGAAATTCAAAAAAACTCAGGCCCTTACACCAAAGGAAATATTTGGGCAGAGCCAAGTATTGAACATGCTACGGAATTGATGCGGTATGTTTATGAAAATAAAGCCAAAGCTGAAGCAATGGGAAATATTGCTGCTTCGGATATTAAAAAAAATCTTAATTTTAGTAAAATTGGCAATGAAATGAAGAATAGAATTGAACAAATATACAATAGATAAATTTCGCCAATAACAGTATTTGGAAAAATCTTACGGAATAAATCAAATTTAAAATTTAACAAAGTACTGTCGTAATTCAAACATGAAATATATCCGTCTATTATTTTATTAATGCTTTAGTTAGGTACTTTGTTAAATTTTAAATTTTTTCATATATCGTTTAAATGACCCTTCTTGATTTGATTGTTAGCATCTTAGTACAAAAAGGTATCTTGTAGTGGTCAATTATCTTTACAAAATATTACAACGGTATATAAATTAATACGCGGATAAAATCAGACACAATTTATTACAAAAATAAAGATATACAATCTTTGTAGCAATTTTTCTTAATATATTATGATTTCTATAGTTATAACAACATACAATTCCGGAAATTTTATTAAAGAATGTTTAGAATCAATCTTTTCTCAAGATTTCAAAAACTATGAGATTATAATTGTAGATAATAACTCCAAAGATAATACCAAGGAAATTCTACGAGATTACCACGGGATTGCTCTAATAGAGAATGAAACAAATTCTGGTTTTAGCAAAGCATATAACCAAGGCATTAACAAAGCAAAAGGCAGCTATATTTTATGTTTAAATCACGATATAACGTTAACTAAGGGTTTTTTAGCCCAAATAAGGCAAGCCATTACTTTAAATGATAAAATAGGGGCTATACAGCCTAAAGTATTGAATATATCCGGTGATAAGATTGATACAGCAGGCATACATCTTTCTTTCTTAAGGAGATTTTATGACATAGGCGCGGGTAAACAAAACCAGGATAAATTTAACAGGTGCCGGTATATATTTGGCGCCTGCGCGGCCGCGGCCCTATATAGAAAACAAGCGCTAGATTCTATAAAACAAAATGAACAATATTTTGATCAGGACTTTTTTTGTTTAGTTGAAGACGTGGATTTAAGCTGGAGGCTGAAGAAAAAGAAATGGCGGACCTTATATTTTCCGGCAGCTGCATGTTTGCACAATAGAGGTATATCTCAAAAAAAAGATAGGTTCTCGCAATACCTGAATATGAAAAACAGATATCTAATGCTGTTAAAAAATGAATCTTTTTCAGGATTGTTTAATTTATTTATTGCTTTTTTCGTTTATGATTTATGGAGAAATTTATTTATGCTTTTAACAAACACTAAGTATTGCGTAAAAGCCTATTATGAAATAGCAAAATTATCCTCTAAGATAATAAAAAATAAAATAATATCTAACTAGAATGATAACCAATTTAAAAAATTATCAATTCAAACAAATCATGACAATTAATATTTTATTTATAACATCTGTTTTTATTTTATTTTAAACCCTGATACAAGATCTATTAAAAACTACAATGGAAACCACAAATAAGATAATTATCCCTGTCAACAACAATTCAGATAATCCTCGAAAGGCAAATCCGTATTTATTCTTTAAAAAAAATATCGTTTTTTTAAAGAATATTTTTTCTTTAATGATTACATGTTTTATAATCATTTTATTATTTTCAAACGTAAATATCTTTAAACTTGGGAAAAATATACAGCAAATAGATTTAAGACTAGTAGTTGCAGCAATAATTCTATCCATGGTTACTAATATGATAATAGCCACAGAAAGAATTAAACGCATATTAAACGCGTTAAATTGCGATATATCCTTTAAAGAAGTATTTTTAATGAAAATGGGGAGCACCCCGTTAAAAATTCTGCCTTCATCTAAAATAAATTTATTCAGCCAAATTATCTATTTGAAAAAATATAAAAATTTTTCCTTTTTATTTGGCATTAATGCGGTAATATTTGGCCTTATATTAAATATATTAGCATTATTAACTTTTATTTCTATAGGATCAATCTTTTATTTTTTATTTAAGAACTCTGGTTTATTGCGAGAGTTTAGCTATATCTTCTATGCCCTTTTTATTAGTAGTATATTTATTTTACTATTTTTTTTAGTTATAAAATCGGGGGGAACACAAAATAAGATTTTATATTTTTTAAATAATATAAACAAAAAACTATGCGGCACTTTTTTAAAATTCGTATCGATATATAATAACCTTGAAAATAAGAAAATTATTTTCTTATGGATATATTCTATTATTCTTCAATTTTCTGAAATTTTTATATGTTATATTTTATGCAAAAGTTTGGGGCTTAATATTCACTTTTATATAATTATTTTATTCATTCCACTAGTGATTTTAATATCGAATCTGCCAATAAGTATTTCCGGTATAGGCATCAGAGAATCAGCAATACTTTTATTTTTTTATACTTATGGAACACGAGAAGAACTTTTAAGTCTAGGCATTTTAATTTTTTTTATAGAGTATATGATACCTGTATTCATAGGGCTTTTTTTTATAAACTCTTTTTTAATAAAAATATCCAAGTAGTAGAAGAAAAACTTAAAAGAACCAGATGATTTTTAAATATTTCATTATAAAAAAGAAGGGGGATCTTTTACCAAAAACAACTTTCCTGCAAAAAAACTGCTTTTTTGATAAAAGTATAATTTTTTTGTTATTTTTTGTATCTTTTATATGTTTTTTATATGGATATCAATATCTTGATTTTAGAACGTACCCTTATGATGAAGGAATAATTACATATGGCGCTCTTCGAATATTAAATGGCGATATCCCTTATAAAGACTTCTGGACACTTTATGGGCCGGCAGAATTTTACACAATTGCCGCGATTTTTAAAATATTCGGGATAAGCATAAAGACAGAAAGATTATTTTCAATTACAATCTTAAGTTCAATAATATGCGCTGCATATTTTTTTATTAAAAAATTATACTCAAGAATACCCGCTTTTTTTACATCTATACTTCTTCTAATTTGTTTAAGGTTTTATATAGTTTTTAACCGCCCTACGCAGTTAGCTTTATTATTTTTTATTTTATGCGCTATCAGCTTTTGTAACTTTTTAACCTCTAATAGAAAACTATGGCTGTTTATCTGCGGGACATTATCCGGCATCATTACCCTATTTAGGCAAGATTTTGGTTTTTTTTGTTTTATTTCATTATTTATTACTATTTTTTTTCAACAATTAAATCATTGTCAAAATATAACACCAAATAATAAATTAATTATTAAGATTTTTAAAACAAAAATATTACTGTTTTTAGGCTTTTTATCTATTATTTTACCTCTCTTAGTTTATTTTATGTTTAATTCAGCTTTTAATGATTTCATTAAAGATACTCTGCTCTTTCCAATATTTATATACCCTAAAGTCAGAGATTTGCCTTTTCCAAAGTTTCAATTAGATAATCTAATTTTTTATTTTCCTATTTTTATTTTTCTCTTAACCGGTTTTAACTTATATATATATTTAAAAAGAAAAAATAAAGATATTTATCTATGGCTAATATCGTTTCTATCTCTATTTTTGTTATATTTATTCTTTTACTCTAGCCTGCGAGCAGACATAGAACATCTTTTATCTACTCTAACTTTAGTTATAATTTTATTTTTTGTAGTATTAAACAACTTATTTAAAAGAAGCTTTGACGCGGATAAAAACAACATAAAAAAGATTACTGCTCATTTAGCCTGTTTTTTAACAGTTATTTTATTAATATTCCCTGGCATGATAAAATTTAATAATCTGCCTCCAAAATACTCCATAAAAAATCATTCGATATGTATGCACAGCAGGGCTATAGGGATGTACTGTGATAATTCTGAATTTTCTCATTCACAAAATCAAGTTATTCAATATATTCAAAAAAACACAAAACCAAATGATAAAATATTTGTTGGTAATTTAAGGCATGACAAAATAGTTTATAATGATATAATTTTTTATTTCTTTTCTGATAGAAACTGCGCAATTAGATATCACGAATTACATCCTGGTCTAATAAATACTAACGAGGTCCAAAGAGAAATAATTAATAAATTTAGACAAATTTACGTACCTTATGTAATACTCTGGGAAGGAGCAGAAGAAATAAATGAACCAAATGCAAGCAGTAAAAGTAGCGGCGCTTTAGATTTTGATAATTTCATTAAAACAAACTATAAAATTGAGAAAAAATTTGGTTCTTATATGATCTTGCGGCATATATAATAATGGGCATGAAAAATACAAAAGCTATATTCTTTAGTTTGTTTTTTATTTTATTATTAGGCACTATTCTGCGTATTTACAATTTAGATAAAGAAAGTTTGTGGTTTGATGAAGCTGGTTCTATTAATCTAGCGATGAGGAACCCGATAGAAGTATTTACTAAATTTCATAATTCTTTTTTTTATTTTTGGGCGCTCAAATACTGGATTAAGTGCTTCGGGCTATCTGAAGCCGCACTAAGATATTTATCAGCTATTTTTGGGATATGTTCCATCTTCTTAATATATAAAATCGCTAGAATCTTATTTAATCAAAAAATAGGCTTAATCAGCGCTTTTTTGCTATCCATCTCACCTATTCATATATTCTATTCCCAAGAAATAAGAAACTACAGTCTTTTCTTGTTTTTATCTTTATGTTCTATGCTTATATTTATAAAACTAATTAAAGAAAATAGAATAAAACAGTATCTCCTTATTATTTTAATTAATATTTTATTACTATATACATTTTCTTTTGGGATATTAGTCATATTTATACAAAATATTTTCTTTTTTATCATACATAAACAAGAAAAAAATAGGCGTTGGATAATATCACAATTAATTCTGTTATCATTCTTCCTGCTTTGGGCTATACCAATATTTTTTGCATTAATTAATGACCCTTGGATTAGAACCAGTACCAATTGGATTAAAAGGCCTGGATTAAACACTCTAATAGAAACTTTTAAGACTTTTTGTTATGGTGCAGAAAATTACGGGGGTAATGATTTACAAATAAATTCTAAGTTTCTATTAATACCCCATTATCTAGTCTATGTGTTTGGAATATTGTTTCTATTTGGTTTATCCTTATTAAAACAACCCCAGTATAAAAATAATCTAAAATTGATTATTTTATGGTTAAGCTCAATTTTCATCCCTTTCTTTATTTCAATTATTTTTTTTCCTATATATGTTATTAGATATATTATTTATGCGTTACCCCCATTCCTTATTATTATTGCGGCAGGTATAAATAAATTAAAATTTAAAAAAATTGTAATTTTCACTATATTATTATTAACTATTAATTCTTTAATTTATTATTTCACTAAAGAATTAAAAATAAACTGGGAGGAAGCTATAGGTTATATTAATGAAAATATAAAAAAAAGATGATATAATAATTATCGCTTTAGCTAAACAAGCCAGATTATTAGGATATTATGGTAAAAATGGGTTAAAATATTTAAAAACAAGCAAGTTGGATATTGATAAAAAAATAGGCGTACAATTAATCCTGGGAGGTTTTGAATATAATGAGGCGCCTAATAAGATATTGGGGATAAATAATACTGAACAATTAAAACAATTAATAAAACTTCAAAACATTAAAAAGAATACCTGCGCTTGGATTTTTCTTAGCCGATGGGCAGTTTATGAAGGTACTGCAAATGGCATAAAAGAGTATATAACTACATTCTACCAGCTTATAGAGCAGAAACAATTTAATGGCGTTAATATATATAAATGTATTATTCCTCCAGTAATAATTAGTAGGGAAAATTAATTCCACGTAGATTTTAATAGTATAATTTTATAAGATAAATTGAATATTTTTGGATTATAATAAATAATTAATTACGGGGGAAAATTAATGAGAAAAAAAACAAGATTAAATTACAAAAAACAATTAGAAGCTTTAAATATAATTTTTAAAGTTAAACTTTTTAATAAAAGGACCCCTTTGGCAATACGCTGGCAGCTTACGGAAAAATGCCCTTCTAAATGCGAGTATTGTAAAATCTGGAAATCACCCAGTGAAAAAGAGCTTCCAACAAAAATAATTTTTAAACTTTTAGAAGAAATCAAAAGGTGTGGAACTAAAAAAATTTCCTTTAGCGGAGGAGAACCTTTACTAAGAGAAGATATAGGAGATATTATAACCTATTGCAAAAGATTAGGGATTTCTCCCGAGATGAATTCCACCGGTTATCTTTTTGAAAAAAAAGCAAAAGAACTAAAAGCTTTGGATTTACTCAAAATAAGTTTAGATGGCCCTGCAGATATTAATGAATTAGTAAGAGGAAAAAAAGAAAGCTATAATTGGGCAATAAATGCTGCTTCATGCGCACAAACTAATAAAATATTTTTTATTTTTACTACTACTTTAACTAAATTTAATATTAAATATATTGATGATATTCTCGCTATTGCAAAAAAGTTTAATACCATTGTAGCTTTTCAACCTTTAAAAGAAATAGAGTACAAGAATACGACAGGAAAATTAGATTCGATAGAACCTTTGGAATCTCTTTTTAAACAAACAATAAATAAGCTTATCTCCTATAAAAAACAAAATAATTTTCTATTAAGGAATTCTTTACGCGGCCTTCATCATATATATAACTGGCCTCAATATGAAAAATTAAAATGCTGGGGAGGCAAGATATTTTGCATGATTGCAGCAAATGGAGAAATTTCTCCTTGTGACCGCCTTAAATATGATACTAAAATTCCCAATTGCGCAGAGGTTGGCTTCAAAGAGGCATTTAATAATCTACCTGATTTGCCGCCATGTAGCGGTTGTGGATTTTGCGGCACAATAGAATTAAATTATTTAATGGCTTTTAAGCTGGATATTTTACATTTAATAAGAAAAATATTACTTTAAAATGAAAATTCTTTTTGTCGGTATACCTCATCATTATCTATACTCGAAGATTAGTAAATCATTTGGAAAAACGCCTCCAGTAAATCTGGCGGGATTAGCTGCTTTTTTATTAGATAAAGGGTTTGAAGTCCAAATATTTGATCCAGCAGTTGATAATATTCTCTTGGAAGATTTACATAAATATCTTCCTAAAGATTTTGACGCAATTGCAGTTAGTTCATTGACTCCTACCTTCCTTCAAACAATAGATATCCTAAAAATAGCAAAAGCAATAAACCCTAAATGCATAAGTATTATGGGAGGGCCTCATTTTTCCGCTCTGCCATTAGAAACTATGGCTGGATACAAAGTCATTGATTTTGGGATAATCGGAGAAGGAGAAATAACATTATTTGAACTCTTAGAAACATTGCAAAATAATAAAGATATTTCTAAAGTAAAAGGGCTTGTTTATAGAGATAACGGACATATGAAATTTAATCCAGTAAGAGAAAGAATAACAAATCTGGATAAATTGCCTTTTCCAGCTTATCACCTTTTACCAATGAACAAATACGGAATCAAATTACATCATTTTTGGTCTTACGAAGAAATTGAGTTGAGCCCGTATACAAATTTATTTACATCCAGAGGATGCCGTTATAATTGTACTTTTTGCGGAATAAGAAGTGTTTGGGGTAATTGTATTTATTTTAAAAGCGCGGAGTATATATTAAGTGAAATTGATTTATTAGTCAAAAAACACAATATAAAATGCATTGAGATAAGCGACAGCTGCTTATTAGCCAATAAACCCCGGCTATTTAAAATACTGGATGGCTTAATAGAAAGAGATTACAATCTTAATCTTACCTGCATGCTGCGGGTCGATTCTGTTGATGAACCCATATTAAAAAAACTAAAAAAAGCGAAATTCCGCTTATTACGCTTTGGAGTAGAATCAGGGTCTCAACAAATTTTAAATGCCATGAATAAACAATTTACTCTGGCTCAAATTAAAGAGGCCTTCAGATTAACGCACAAAATAGGGATAGCCGCAACGGCATGTGTTATTATAGGCTACCCGGGAGAAACTAAACAAACTTTCAAAGAGACTTTAAGATTTCTAAATGTAATTAAACCCACTGCCGCTGATTTTTACATAGCTCTTCCATTAGTAGGAACAGAGTTTTATAGATTATCATTAGAAAAAGGATATATCCCGCATCATCAAAACTGGTCAAACTGGACATTTCTTCCCGAAAATCCGGTACTAAATACACCGGATTTAAGTTCTCAAGATTTAAAATTTTTAATTAAAAAAGCTTATATTAAATTTTATTTAAACCCGTCATTTATTATTAAATCTATCAAGAATAATTATTTTTTAAAACTGATGAATTTTTATTGGAATGGAACAAAATTATTAATTTCCATGTTTAGAAAACAAAATTTAAAATGAAATTAATACTAAAAATAATATTTTTTATTATTTTATTAGCGGGGCTTGAATTAAGCGCCAGATTTTATTTTTTTATAAAAGATGTTTATTCTTGGAATAAAAATAAACGCTACGAATCATCTATCTACAAAGATTCCCCTTGGGCAAAACAGTATTTTATGGAATTCGATCAACTTAAAAAAAATTATTATCCTTTCTATGAATGGAGAAGACAGGGTTATGCGGGTAAATTTATTAATATATCAGATGAGGGCATAAGAAAGACCTGGAACCCTAAAGATACAAAAAAATTAAATAAAGTTTTTATTTTTGGCGGATCTACTGTTTGGGGTACAGGCGTAAGAGATAACTTTACCATAGCTTCTTTGCTTTCAAAAAATATAAATAAAAACACAGAGTCGTATTCTGTGACTAACTTTGGAGAAGCCGGCTATGTCCTAACTCAAGAAATCATTCTTTTAATTACTCAGTTAAAAAAAGGCAACATCCCCGATTATGTAATTTTTTACGACGGGGTTAATGATGTACTGGCAGCATTACAAAACAGGGAAGCAGGGCTTATCTATAATTATAACAGATGGAAAATGAAACTGGGATTAGAACCCAGAATATTTAATAAACTGAGCGAAGAGGCACTTTTAACTAATTCCAAATTTATTTATTTATTTTCCTATTTGAATAACGTTTTTAAAAAGAACAATATGTATGATGAAACTGCTTTGGAAAATCTAGCGTATCAAATCATAAAAGATTATAAAAAAAATATGGATTTAATTGAAAGGCTGTCTCAAGCATATGGTTTTAAATACAGTTTCTTTTGGCAGCCCGTGCTTTTCATGGTCAATCCAAAAACAAATGAAGAAATAACAGCACTTGCTTTTAAAAATAAAGAATTAGAAAGAATTTATTTTTATACATACACCTTGGCAGACAGATTAAACAGGCCAAAATTCCATAATCTTTCTCATCTTTTTGATAATAAATCAGGAACTTATTTTATAGATTATTGCCATGTAGGAGAAAAACAAAATCAAATAATTGCGGATGGAATTTTTGAGGTAATAAAAAATGAACTTAAGAATTAAATGGGATTCATTAAAAGCAGTCATCAAAGTAAAGCTGTTTAACAAAAAGATACCTTTAATTATCAGCTGGCATCTGCTTAACAGATGCAATCGGCAATGTAAATACTGCTCTAGATGGAATACGCCCTGCAAAGAACTAAACACTAAAGAAATATTATCAATTATTAATACATTTTCTAAAAAAGGAACAAAAATAATCATATTCAGCGGAGGGGAACCTTTATTACGAGAAGATATAGGAGAGATTATAAATTACTGTCACAGTAAGAATATTTTTACCGGAATAACATCTAATGGTTCATTATTGCCTCTTAAGATAGAAGAATTACAACATTTAGATATTCTTAAGCTGAGTTTTGACGGGCCGGAAGATATACATGATTTTATCAGAGGGAAAGGCTCGTATAAAGATACAATAGCTGCTGTAAAATTGGCACAAAGGCATTGCTTAGTCACGAAATTTAATACTACTTTATCAAAATATAATTTGGATTCTGTTGATTTTATCTTAGAAAAGGCCGGAGAACTAAATGTAAAAGTAAAATTTCAACCCTTGAGTTACGTTCATTCCGGAGAGGCAAATATTAATCACCTTTTTCCTGATAAAGAGAATTATAGAAAAACAATTAAAAAACTAATTTTATTAAAAAAAAACAATAAATACATCATAAATTCTTTAACAGCGTTAAAGTATTTATATGACTGGCCTTCTTATAATAAAATGACCTGTTATGGAGGAAGATTAACTTATTGTATTTCTTCCGAAGGAGATTTATACCCGTGCACGATGCTGATGGAGAAAACGAAAGCCCCTAATTGTTTAACTCCTTTTCTCGAAGAAACGCATCTTAATTTACCTGTTTCAAAATGTGAAGGCTGCTGGTGCACCAGCACATTGGAAATGAATTGTTTCCTAAAATTTAATCTGGATGAGTTTTTAAATATAAAGAAATTATTTGATTAAAACCATGTTTGATATCGAGAAAATTTCAGAAAATAAAATAATTATTTTTCTAATTCTGGCCTCTTTTTTAATTACTTTATACTGCCAATATCCGTTATTAATCAATAAATACGCCTTAAATGACGATGTAAGACAGAATATATATATTTTTTTAAAGAACCAGGATAAGAGCCTCTTTAATAATGATTTTATAACTGATTTTTACTCAAAATGGAGCCCTTGGGGAGTTAATATTTTTTATTCTATAATAAGCCTGTTTTACGACCCGATACAATTCACTAAAATCCTGCCTTTTTTTCTCTGTTTTATATCATCCTTATATATGTTTAAAATCGGAAAGCTTTTAAAAGGGAATATCGCTGGTATTTTGTCCGGAGTACTATATATTTTTATAATATGGTCCGATAATAAATATGAATTTATGGGGGCTGGGGGAGTCATGAATTTCGCGATGATATTTTTTATTATTTTCTTATACTATTTTTTAAAAAAAAATATCTTGCGGATGGGCCTTTCTTTGATTTTTCAATTGATATTTTTCTATCCACCCACATTTCTTATATGTCTTCTGGCCTATATCTGGGATATTTTCTATAAGTATAAAAAGATTAAAAAAGCTGAAATATATTATTTATTATTCTTGGTACTAATTATCTCTTTTTTAGTTATTCTAAAAGCATCAAACAGTCAGCTTCAATTATTCGGATTCAATAATATATCCGGCATGCCTGAGTTTTATCCCGGAGGCAGAAAGGTATTATTTTATCCCTCATTATTAGAACAATTGGTTAATGCAGAAACAGGCTTTGCCATTACATTTCCTGTAAAATTTCTTATACTGGCATTGTTATTCTTACTATTATTTTTAAAAAGGCACTCTTTCGAAGCACCAAAAAAGCTTTGTTATTTTATTATTGCGTCATTTATCTTATATATATTTGCAACAATTATGCTTTATAAACTCTATGGGCCTGCCAGATATATAAGATATTCTCTGCCTACTATATTAACGATTCTTGTGTCTATTAATATTGCTAACGTTTTAGGAAAAATAAAGAATATAAACGTAAGATTTTTCATATTAATAAGCTTTTTATTTTTTTCTGCTGTTTTATTTATTCCTACTTTATATAGTGACTATAGTATTGCGCCTAAGCCCAAACTATATAACTTCTTACAAACACTGCCGAAAGATATACTTATTGCCGGCCATCCCACATCAATGGATTATATTCCAGTATATTCAAAAAGGAAGGTTTTAATTAATGAAGAAACATCTCAGCCGATGTATGCTAATTTTTACCCTGTAATAAAAGAAAGAACCTATAATTTCTTTAAAGCCTATTATTCAAATTCAGCTGCAGAAGTTTATAACTTCTGCAAAAAATACCATATTACTCATTTGATAGTCGAAAGAAGGCATTTTTCCAAAGATTATTTAGCCAATGCCGAGTTCTATCTTAATCCTTTTAATACTTATATTAAAAGTTTAATAGCCGGTAGAAAAAAATTTATTTTAATGGATACTCCAAAAAATGAAATTCTATTTGACGATGGAGATATTTTTGTTATTAAAATAAAAGATTCCTCTTTTCAGCATACAAATATATAAGGAATTATATGGCAATAAACAAAACAAGCTTAATAAATAGCTGCCAAAATTATTATCAGGACAAAGGACCTAAAAATTTTTTGTCTTCAAAAAAAGAACTGCTCTGCATTTTACTTATTATTATTATTACAGCCATGTTTTATCTGCCTCTTCTGAAGAATATTCCTAACACAACCATAAATGAAAACGACTGGTGGAGAAATTATTATTACGCGGCACTTTCTAAAACAACTATATTAGAATACCATCAATTACCGCTACGAACACCATATTTAAGCGGTGGATATCCTTTTATCGCACATCCATCTAATTTTTGCCTGACCCCTTTTTTTATTTTAATTCTGTTATTTGGAGAAATAACAGGGATAAGGCTTATGGCCTTCCTGATATTTATTATCGGCGCGTCAGGCATGTTTTATCTAACTAGACACGTCTTAAAATATTCTCTTATAAGCACGATGTTTTCAAGTTTATTATTCATTCTATGCAATTGGGGAGCATACGAAGCTATTGATGGTAATTTAGAAAAATTGTTTTTTTATTTACTACCTTGGCTGATGGCTTTTTTTATAAAATGTAAGACTGATAAAAAATCCATAATATATTTAGTTCTAACGTTAAGCTTAATTTTTCTTTCTAACCCTTTAATATTATTTCCCATTTTACTATTTTTATTTCTTTTTTCTTGTTTAAATATCATAACAATAACTAATAAGCGAAAAATCAATATAAGTTTTTTTTATATTTCTATTTTTTTTATAACTGTTATTTGTTCACTATTAGTCAGCTCTGTTAAAACATTGCCTTTTTTACAGCTGTTTTCTCAAAAAATTCCCTCTGATATCACTCCATATAAAGATTCATACACCTTTATTTCTGCTTCTATTAAAGGCTTTGGGGCCTGCTTAAATCTTTCTCAATTAAAAGATTCTTTGCTTGATCCTAATTTTAGAGGGTATTCAACAATGTATTTAGGTTATATACCTTTATTGATTTTTATTATTTCTATTTTTTATTCAAAACGCGTGTTGAATTATGTTGTTATTTTTTTTATATTCCTGCTTATACAATTTGGACCAAACAGCCCTATTGACTTATTTAAATACTTATCGCGATTGATACCATTTGATTACAGCATGTGGAGACTTAATAAATATTTTGGTTTTTTTCCCCCATTTTTAATATCCATTATTTCGGGAAATTTTTTAAATGAACTGCATATAAAACAAAAATTTATTAAATTTTTAATACTATTAACGCTTATAGCCGGCATAACTAATATATTTTACCATAGCAGGTTATTATTCCGTGACTTAGTCTATGAAAAAATCCCTATATGCAAGAAATATCCTTCTTTTTTCCAGGCTGAAATCTTTAAAAAAGAAGAACCAAGAGATCTGCCCGGTTATAATGGATTTAAAGACATTCGTTCATATCAGCCTTTTTGGATATTATTAAATCAAAATATAGGATTGGTAAATTTTATACAACATGGAATAATAAATATCGGGGAATACGCTGTACCTAAATACTTTATTAAAACGGGCGGATTAAAAAAAGAATGTGTTTACGTTGAAAATTTTTATGATTTACCAAAAAATGAATCTGTTGATTTAACTCTATCCGGGACAATTAATCCTGCATATAAAGGAGAGATATATACTCTTAACCAGAAAAATAAAACAGAACTTTTATATTTTAGTCCTAACGATATAAAAATAAAAATAACTCTTAAACAGCCTGATACTTTAATTATAAACCAAAATTACCATAAAAGCTGGAAAACAGATAATGGGGAAATATTCAATTATCAAGGACTATTAGGAATCAAATTAAATATTACCGGTAGTTATATAATAAACCTAAAATATAAGCCTTTAGATTTTTTTGTGGGACTATGGATAAGTATATTCAGCATAACAGCTTTAATAATCTATTTAATCAATGTTAAAAAAACTACATATAACTAAAATTAACACGATAAGTTATTTACTCTTAATAACTATATTAATATTCACTTATTTCCCGCTTATTAGAAATATCGAACAACCTCTACAAGGATGGGGACGCTATTATACTTTAGCAATCCCACTAAGCCAATCACTATCAAATTTTCATCAACTCCCTTTTAGAACCTATCTTTTTTCAGGAGGATATCCAGTCATAGGAGACATTGAAGGCTGGAATTTAAATCCATTTGGCATATTCATAGGATTATTTAAAGAAATTATCGGGGTGAAATTGATTGTAATAGCTTATCTTCTAATCGGAGCCCTTGGAATGTTTTATTTAACAAAAAACTTACTTAAATATAATTATTTGGGAGCTATTTATTCTTCCGTTTTATTTATAATTTGCCCCTGGTTCGCTTATAGAATAATTGACAGTGACATATATTATTTATCTATTTGTTTTTTACCATTTCTTATCTCTTTTTTTATTAAATCATTTTCAAGGCCTAAATATCTGCCGCTTGCTTCAATTTTTTTAAGTTTTTATATATTGTCCGCCGGCCTAAATTTTATTATCGTATGTTTATTTATCCTGCTATTTGTAGTTTTAAAAACATTTAATTTTACTCATACGGATAGCTCATTTTTAAACTATAGATATTTCAAAAAGTTTATCTTATTAATAATATTTTCTCTATTAATAAGCAGTATTAAAATTATCCCCATGATTGATTTATTACATTCCAGAAATTATCAATATTTCCATAATTCTCCTGAAGTAGAGAAATCTTACGGGATAACCGCAATAGATAAAGAAGGAAGGATAGAAGAGACACTTCCAGAAAGATGTTTTACTGTAAAAAAATTATACGATAGCTTATTTAAGAAAAACATCCAACCGGAATACCTGTCTATATATTTTGGCTATATAACTATTTTTTTATTGTTCGTGTCATTATTGACTTACTTTAAAAGAAGTATCATCTATTTTATCCTTTTATTGTTTTTTACTATTTTAATGTTCGGGCCCAATAGTTTAATAGATATATATAAACCTTTATGGAATATTAATAATTTTACACGCGGCATAGTAAAACCGGATAAATATTTTTTACCTTATATTTTTTTCCTTATAGCTCTTATTGCCGGGCAAAGTTTTTCATTAACCGATAAAATCAAAAAAACAAATATTTTAAAATATATATTTATCCTACTTGCAATAATCTCCATTTATGAAGTAAGCAGACTAAGTTATTCAATCCTTAATAGAATCAGTTATTTACCAAAAGAAAAGATATATAAAACAAATAATGCTGATTTTTTCCAAATAGAATTTTATAAAAGGCCGGACGAGATCAATCATTTAAATAAAAAGCAAAATGATGACTTTTGGTTTTATCCGTTATTTCAACAAAATATAGGGATAGTTAATTTCTATCCAACAATAGACATAGACCACTATACTCTCCCAAAGTATTTTATTAACAAGCAACAGGCCGATACCGTCTTTAACCATATCATGGATTTCAATAAAATAATGCCTGAATTAAAAATTAACTCTCAATATAAAGGTGAAATATACTTTCTACAAGAACAAAACCAAGCTAATCTATTATATTTTAGCCCCAATAAAATAATTATAGATACTAAAATAACCACCCCTGATAAATTGATTATTAACCAAAATTATCATACCGGATGGAAAAGCAATAAAGGAAAAATAGGTAATTATACCGGATTACTATCTATTGATATGGATAAAAAAACAGCTGGATTAATAAAATTAACTTATTTCCCGCATAATTTATTAATTGGATTAATAGGCAGTCTATTAGGAATTATTGCTATATATGTATACTTAGTACTAAATAACAAATAATATATTTATAAGAGATAAAGTACTTATCCACTATGAAAAAATGCCTTTATAATAAAAACAGTTATTATTTTTATTTTTTAAAAATATGCTGGGCATTCAGATTTAGATATAGGGTCCAATAAAAAAAGCATAAGGATGAAATTGATAATATAGCAAATAAAAATGGCTTAATTCTGCTGAATTTTAAAAAAAATTAAAATGAATATATTAGGTATCATCTTTGAAAGTGAATTGCCTTCTGCCGCCGCAATTATTTCAGACGGCCGAATATTAGCCGCGGTACAGGAAGAACGATTAAACAGAATAAAATATACTGATATTTTTCCGGAAAAGTCCGTTGAATTTTGTTTTAAAAAAAGCGGGATAGCCCCATCCGAAATAGACTTTATTATCTATCCCTATAGTATATGGCTTAATACTTTAGCAAAAATTTACCTTGGATTACGATTATTTCCTGATTCAATATTTTTTTATCTTAATAACCGGGATGAATTTAAGCATAATAGTTTAAAAATAAAACGCCGTTTCAATAATCTTTTATCTTTGGCGACAAAAAGCGAATTTGCCTGCGTAGAACATCATATAGCGCATGCCGCTGGCGCGTTTTTTCAATCTCCCTATAAAAAAGCCAACATAGTTACTCTTGATGGACGCGGGGAATTAGACTCCTGCGGATTATGGATAGGCAAAGATAATAAAATATTCCCTTGGAAAAGAATACGGGTGCCGCATTCTTTAGGTTTTGTATATTCCCTTTTTACCTCATTTTTAGGTTTTCGGCCGGGAAAAGATGAATCTAAAATTATGGCATTAGCTGCCTTTGGGCAGCCTGAATATTATAATGAATTTAAAAAAATCATTAGATTATCTTCCAAGGGAGGGTTTTATTTAGATTTGGATTACTTCGATTATAAAAACGGCCGGTTAAATTATCCCAATAAAACAACCTTTTCTTCTAAAAAACTCACCGGAATTTTTGGTTATCCCAGAATCAATAATACACCAATAACAACAAAAGAATATAATATCGCCGCGAGTTTACAAAAGAGGCTAGAGGACATTGTTCTATATATGACTAATTATTTTTACCAAGAAACTAAAATTGATAATTTATGTCTTTCCGGTGGGATAATGCTGAATGCTGTTATGAATGGCAAATTGAAAGAAAATACCCCTTTTAAGAATATATATATTCAGCCGAACCCTTCAGATGCAGGCTGTTCTATAGGAGGAGCTCTGTATTACTATTATAAAAAAACTTCTGCAAAAAGAATACTTCTGCCTCAAACAGACTTTCTCGGACCGGATTACGCTGATATAGAGATACAAAAAGCCATAAATTCATCCGGATTAAATTATACATATTGTAAAAACATTGAAAAAACAACGGCTGAATTATTATCTTTGAATAAAATCATAGGCTGGTTTCAGGAAAGGATGGAGTTTGGCCCGCGGGCACTGGGCAATAGAAGCATATTAGCCCATCCCGGAAACCTGCATTTAAAAAATGTTCTGTTAGAGATAAAAAACCGCAGAGAATTTAATCCCTTCGCGGTAACTATATTATCAGAATACCTTCAGGAATATTTTAACAGTCCTTCCGGTTCTCCATATATGCAATTTGTTTACAAAGTATGTAAAACAAAGAAAAGAAAGATTCCGGCAGTTATCCACATAGATAACTCTATTAGAGTTCAATGCATCGATGAACAAAACAACCCTAAATTCCGGAAATTGATTAATGAATTTTACCGTTTAACAGGAATTCCTATGGTATTAAATACTTCTTTTAACAGAGGCGATGAGCCCATTGTTTGTTCGCCGGCAGATGCGATAAACTGTTATTTAAACAGCCGGATAGATATATTAGTATTAGGAAATTACATGCTAAAAAAATGAAAAATCTTCATCAAAATATATTAATTTTTATATTTTTCGTATTAATATCAGTAATATTCTTTAATAAGGATTTTTTTATTACCCTTAATAATAATTCACAAAAAAACTATATTTATCCAAGAACTATAGTCGAATTAGAAGAACAAGGTTCTTTACTCTGGAACCCTTATATATATTGCGGATTTCCTCACTTAGCTGAAATTAATAGAAAACATTTCTTAAATATCTTTACGATTTTAATATTCCTTCTGCAATATCTATTTCATATACCTAATTTTATTGCTTTTAATTTTATATATATTTTACATTTTTCTCTAGCGGGATTCTTTCTTTATTTATATGCCAGAGCTATAAACATAGGAAAGATAGGGGCTGTATTAAGCGGTTTAATCTATACTTATAATATTTTTTTCTGTACCGATGCAGGCGGGACACATGAATTTGCCGCACGGGTTTGGGTCGGCATAATATTGTTTTTCATCGAAAAGTCTTTCCAAAAAACATGCCTTAATACTTATTACATTATTTTAGCCGGTATTTTTTATGCCTTGCAATTTTTAAGCGGAGCCACACAAGAATTATATTATTTTTCAATTTTTCTCTGTATTTATTTTATCTTCAGGTTCTACTTACAATTTAAAAAAATTGACCTAAAGATATTGAAGCTTTTTCTTATTTTTATTATTGGGTTTGGCATAAGCGCAGTACAAATACTGCCGACAATTGAACTGGCAAAAGAATCTTCCCGGTTTTATTTAAATAAATTCAACTTATCCTATGCTTACCAGTATTTAAACCTTGATTATTTAAAAAGCATAATATTATTTGACTATTCCCGATCACGTGTTTTCTTAGGAATAATGACTATTATGTTATCTTTAATACCTGTGTTTTACAGAAAAAAGACTCCTTATTATTACTTTTATCTGTCTATTATCTTTATTTTTTTTATTATCAGCAGTAAACACCCGGTCTCTCAATTTTTATACTATCATCTGCCGGCATTTAACTTTTTACAAAAACACTTACGGGCATTCTATATTTGTATTTTTTCAGTTGCTATCTTAGCAGGGGCAGGGATAGAAAAATTAAAATCAACTTCTTTAAAAATATTACTATTATTCATTTTTTTATTGCAAATATATCCTTTTTGGAAAATCGGTATATATGACAGGCATTATAATAAAATAACTGAATTTTCCGCAAACCAAAAACGATATCAGGCACTTAGTAAAAAATTATACACTGTAGAGCCGATTCTGACGAACTATAGGATATTTATAAATCAAGACGATGTTAATTGGGCCAAATATAAATTTTATCTTTCTTGCGGTTCTAGTGATTTAGTTCTTTCTCATTATCTGGAATTCAGTAAAACCAATACTTGCAATATTGATAAATTGAGAGCATATGCTTATTATAATTTTCTGTTATACCCTAATTACTTAAAAGTTAGCGGCACTAAATATATAATATTTGATAAAATAGAAGAAGGGAACGCGAAAAATGAAGGAATGACACCAAAGATAGAAAATTATTATGAAAACAGTCCTTTATTTGAAAAAATATATGAAGATAATTTAATCAAAGGATATTCTTTTAAAGACAGCATGGCAAGGGTAGTGCTTGTCAATAAAGCTGTACTTATAAAAGACAAACAGCAAATACTAGATACTCTAAAAGACAATATGTTTGAACCCAAAGAAGCAGTTATACTGGAAAAGCAAATACCCGCCGGATTGAATTCAATAAACAATCCTTTTAAATTAGAATCTAAAACATATATTACTGATTATCAACCCGGAAAAGTATCAATTAACCTTAAAACCAACTCTAAAGGCTTTCTTGTGCTTTCCGATACCTATTATCCCGGCTGGAAGGCTTATATAAACGGTAACGCCGCTGAAATTTACCGCGCTAATTATCTCTTTAGGGCTGTTTACATTGATAAACCCGGCGAATATACTGTTAATTTCATTTATTCGCCTTTTTCTTTTAAATTAGGCGCAGGGATATCTCTTATAACTCTAATCTGTTCCTTAGGAGGCATATTTTGGCTAAAAAAGAAAACTGGCTGATATTTCTGTTTTTTTTCATTATTGGCATTTTTATATTTAAAGATATTCTGTCAAAAAGCATGCTATATAGGAATCTTATGCCAAGCGCAGATCCTTATGCACATTGTTATATCCCTTTAATTCTAATAAAACATTCATTTTTTTTATGGAATCCTTATTATTTTTGCGGTTTTCCTTTATTTGCTGATATATGTTATTGTTTATTAAGTCCTTTTACGATCTTAAGAGTATTTATACAACATTTTTTCCCTTCATTTACTTTCATAGCATTTAATTTAGCTTATATTATTTCTTATCCGCTATGCTGCCTTTTTATGTATTTATATGCTAAAAATATAGGTTTGAATAAATTATCCGCTTTCCTTAGTGCTGTTATTTTCGGTATTATACGCAGATATAAAATTCCTTCAGTTAATGGATATATTTATATACCTATCATTCTTTTTATGTTTGAAAAATCCATAGCAGAGAAAAAAATAAACTGGAAATATGGCATAATTACGGGTTTATTATACGGCATTTTAATTGCAACTAGTCTGCCGCAATATTCATATTATTTTTCTGTATTTTTTATACTATATTTTATTTTCAGATATTTTTCAAAATTCAAGAATATTCCTTTAAATATGACATACTTAAAACAATCTTGTTTCTTATTTTTGACTATTTTCTTAACTGGCATAAGTATAGCCGCTATTCAGCTTTTACCCACAATAGAATTAACAATACATTCAGTTAGATTTTATTTAAAAGATTTTAATATAAGTTACAGTCAAGAAACACTAAATAATTTATCAAAAATATTTTTCTCTGGAAGAAAAGGTGAAATGTTCAGTTTTACCGGTATTCCTACTATTATTCTTGCTTTAACTCCATTATTACACAAAAATAAAAATAAATTCTATTATTTTTATCTTTCAATTGCGATATTTTTTATTTTTATCAGCATTCCCAGTATATTAACCAGGTTCTTATATAACCATCTGCCTTCTTTCTCATTTTTTATTTCTCCAATAAGGTCTACTTTATTTTTTATTTTTTCTGTCTCAATTATGGCAGGGATAGGACTACAAAATATCAGGAATAAAATAATAAAATTGATATTATTTCTTTCGGTTATTATATCTATTTATTATGCTTGGAATATATTCCATTCAACAGAATTTTCATCCTTATATTCTAAATCTCAATCTGAAGATTCTTTTATTTTTTACGATGATATTAACAATTTATTAAAAGACATTCCAGACATAGACAAATACAGGGTATATCTGGATTTTGATGAAAAAAGTATTTATTTATTAAATCATATCCCTTATTTTTTAGGAGGACAAAGTGATCTTATTCCCGCCAGGAATATTGAATTCAGTAAGACTTCTATCATCAATATTGATAAAATACAAGATAACTTATATTATGATTTTCTTTTGTATCCTAATTATTTAAAAGCTAGTAATACCAAATATATAGTATTAAATAAAACAGAAGAAGAGGATAATGAAAACAAGCAGATACTGCTGAAAATAATAAATTATTATGATAACAACCGGTTATTTAAGAAAATATATGAAGATGCTGCAATCATTGGCTATCAATTCAGAGACAGCATGCAAAGAGCATTCTTTGTTAATCAAGTCTTATTTATAAAAAATAAGCAGGAAATACTGGATACTTTTAAAGATAAAGCTTTTAACCCCAAAGAAACAGTTATATTGGAAAAAGAAATTTCTGGATTAAGTCAAAAAGATACCTCTCTTAAATTAGAATCCAATACACAGATTACTGATTACCAGCCCGGCAAAATATCAATCAGCCTTAAAACCAACTCCAGGGGATTTTTGGTGCTCTCAGATACTTATTATCCCGGATGGAAAACCTATGTAAACAATAAACAAGCCGAGATTTACCGGGCTAACTATCTTTTCAGGGCTATTTATATAGACAAACCCGGTGAATATACTATTAGCTTTATCTATTCGCCTTTTGCTTTTAAACTAGGTGCTATTATTTCTATTATAACCCTAATTTGTTGTATAATAAGTATCCTTTATCTTAAAAATAAAACCAAATTGGAGAATAAATTATGCTGATTTATGGAAAATATAACCTTGATCCTAAACAAAAACTTGTCAAAGAATCTTTTTTAGATATGTCTGAAAAATTAAAATTGAAAAATAGTTACCATGATAGAAACGTCCTTGTTAAAAATAATATCGGCTTATGCTTATACAATTCTATTAACGCTGAACTTTTACATAATGAAAATAATTCTGTTTATTTAGCCGCTGAAGGTGAAATTTACAACCATGCTGAGCTGAAAGAAAACCTTGTTAAAAAAGGCCATACTTTTAAAAGTTTCTCAGATATGGAAATTATTATACATTTATATGAAGAAGGGACTGAAAATTTCAATAAATTAGACGGCATATTTTCCCTGGCTATCTGGGATAATAACAAGAGAATTTTAACTTTGGTCCGGGATAAACTGGGAGTAAAACAAATTTATTATGCTGTCTGTAAAAACAGCATTATTTTTTCTTCTGATATAAAAGCCATCTTACAAGACAAAGAATACTCAAAAACAATGGACGTCAATAGTTTTTATGATTATTTATCTTTCGGTTATGTACCTTCTCCTAAAACAATATTTAATAATATCAATAAACTTCCTCCAGGATATTTAGCAACCATATCGAATGCCGGCGTACAGACAAAAGAATACTGGCAGAATAACTTTAATTATCAGAATAAAACATTTTCAGAAGAATATTACATAGAAAATTCGCTGGATTTAATATGCAAAGCTGTAAAGAGAAGGCTGCCCAACAGCCGCCCTTGGGGCCTTTTTTTAAGCGGAGGATTAGATTCAAGCAGTATCGCTCATACCATAGCTGAAATGTATAAATCTCAAATAAATACTTTTAGTATCGGATTTAAAGAAAAATATTACGATGAAACAAAATATGCAGGAATTGTCTCCAAACATTATAATACCAAACATCGTCATTACATATTGCCGGATAATCCGCTTAGTTCCTATGAGGATATTATTTGGAATTTAGGAGATATCATTTCTGAATCTACGATTATTCCTTATTATTTTCTAGTCAATTATACAAGCAGAGAGGTGGACATATCTTTTTCAGGGGAAGGAGGAGATGAACTTTTCGCAGGATATCTTACTCATCTGGCAGATATCCTGATTCCGCTTTATAAAAATATACCTGATTTTTTAAAAAAATACATTGTTTCTCCTTTAACACAATTAATACCTGATTCTTATAAACCGATCAGCCTTAATTATAAAATCCGTGACTTTATTTACGGCTCAACTCTTCCTGCGGAAAGGGTGCATTACCATTGGAGAGAAATATTCACGGAAGAAGACAAGAAAGAACTTTTAAAAAATACCTTATTGGAAGACAGGATATTTAAAGATTCTTTTTTAAATTATAAAAATAAAATAGCTGAAAATAAATTTAAAAACAATTACGGGCTGGATGCTGCTTTGCATAATGACTTAAAAATTAACCTGGCTGATAATATATTATTTTTTGAAAACTCATTAAACAAAATGAATTCTTTTAGAGTAAGAACTCCGTATTTAGATTCAGATTTAGTGGAGTTTGCGGCAGCGATTCCCGCGGAAATGAAAATTAAGAACTTTAAAACAAAATATATATTAAGAAAAGCGATGCGGGGAAAATTACCTCAAAAAATACTTAAAAAATCCAAACATGGCTTAAGCAGCCCGGATAAAATCTGGATAAGGCAGAAAAAGAAAAATATAATATTAGATGTGTTATCGGAACAAAATACTATTAAAACAAAATATTTTAACCCTTATTATATCAAGCAATTAATAAAAGACCACCTTAACAATAAATTCGACAACAGCCGTAAGCTATGGACAATATATACATTTTTAACATGGCATAAAGTTTTTATGAAATAATGCTTTATAAATACTTCAAAAAACTTCTGATTTTTTTGCTTTTTATAGCGGTATCTATTTTTTTATTCAAAGATATTATATTCAAAGCTAAATATTTTGCTGATAATCTTCCGGCAGATGTTTTTTTTGTACATTCCCACATAGTTTCTTCCTTTATAAAATCCGCATATTTTTTATGGAACCCTTATTTTTCCTGCGGGTGCCCTTTATTCGCCGATATGGACTATTATAATTTATTATCTCCGTTTACTCTTTTAAGAATCTATATACCGTTCTACACTCCGCTGTCAAATATTGCCGTAAGCAATTTTATGTATATCTTTTATTTCTTAACTGCGGGATTCTTTATGTATATATATGCCCGCAGTATTAATATAAAAATAACCGGCGCTTTGACGGCAGGCATAATATTCGCGATGATCAGACTATATGAACCAAATATACTTAATACTTATATTTGGTTTCCTTTGATTTTATTCTTTCTTAATAAAGCATTAAATAAACTAATCAACTGGAAATATGCAATCTTAACAGGAATTTTTTATGGCATGCAATTATTAGGCGGCGGGATTCAATATTCTTATTATTTTTTTCTGTTATTTACAGCTTATTTTATTTTAAAATCTTTTTTTATCATGAAAGATACTAAGAATTTTTATACTATAAGGAATCTACTTTTTGCCTTTATTCTCATCATATTGATTTCCATAGGGATATTTTCAATCCAGTTTTTACCTACAATGGAATTAGCCCAAAATTCAGCCAGATATTATATTAAAGATTATAATTTAATGTATAACTCTAATTATTTAAATATAGAATACCTAAAGGCCATAATTTTTTTAAATACCGATAAACCGGATATATTTATCGGCTTAACAGCGGTTTTACTGGCATTTTTTCCGTTATTCAATAAGCATAAGCCTAAATATTATTACTTCTACTTATGTATCACAATTCTTTTTCTTGTTTTAAGCAGCCGGAACTTTATAACAAATTATCTGTATTTAAACCTGCCTTTTTTCTCTTTTTTTAAAAAGCCTATCCGCGCCAGCTACATTTTTATTTTTTCTATAGCGCTACTATCCGGATTCGGAATTGAAAAAATAAAGTTTAAAATAATAAAATTAATTTTATTGACATTGGTTTTGTTTTCAATCTCTTTGTCATGGCAAAAAAATTATTCAGAGAAATATAAGGATTCATATAACAATAATAATGACCTTCAAATTTACTTAAGTGTCAATAAATTACTAGATAAACTAGAAATTAAAGATAGGAGCCGAATTTTTCTAAACTCTGAGTACACATATTTTATCAAAGGGAAATCTTATTTCTCAAGCGGACAAAGCAATTTAATACTTTTACGTTATCTTGAATTTACTAAAACAAACCTGAATATATCCTTAATTAAAGAAGAGGCGTATTATAATTTCCTTTTATACCCTAATTACTTAAAAGCCAGCGGCACTAAATATGTGATATTAAATAAGCCAGAAGAGGAAGATGAAGAAAATAAAAAAATACTTCCAGAAATAGAAAATTATTATGAAAACAGTCCTTTATTTGAAAAAATATACGAAGACAATATAATTGCATGCTACCAATTTAAAAACAGCTTACAGAGAGTATTCTTTGTTAATCAAGCCATGTTTATAAAAGATAAACAGCAAATATTGGATACTTTAAAAGATAAAGCTTTTGACCTTAAAAAGACGGTTATATTAGAGAAAAAAATCACCGGATTAAATCCGGTAGATATTTCCCTTGAATTAAAATCTGATACGTATATCACTAAATACCAGCCCGGCAAAGTATCAATCAGTTTAAAAACTAATTCTAAAGGATTCTTAGTACTTTCAGACACACATTATCCCGGCTGGAAAGCTTATATAAACGATAAACGCACCGAGATTTACCGTGCTAATTATTTTTTCAGGGCTGTTTATATAGATAAACCCGGACAATATACTGTTAATTTTATCTATTCGCCTTTTTCTTTTAAGTTAGGCGCGGGGATCTCTCTTATAATTCTAATCTGTTCCTTAGGAGGCATATTTTGGCTAAAAAGAAGGTTTTTACATCAAATAAAGAAAAAATAGTTTTATTCCTATTCGGATTAATACTAAGTTTATTTATTTTGGAATTTGGATTACGAACAATAGGTTATATTCTTTTACAAGTACAATCATACAAAAATAAAGTCTCCGATACTTCTGCATACCGCATATTATGTCTGGGAGATTCTTTTACATATGGAGTAGGAGCTCCTATAGGCAAAGATTATCCCAGCCAGCTTGAAAAGATATTAAATAAAAAATACCCGGGAAAAAGTTTTAAAATTATTAATAAAGGGATTCCCGGAGGCTATTCTTCTCCAGAACTGCCAAATTCAATAATTAATGCTATTAAAGAATATTCTCCGGACATGATAATTCTATTACTAAGACAACATGAATACGAATGGGCAAATACAAGTGAATATACTTCATTATCTTCTAAATATTTTTCGATAAATAAAATACGGTTTTATTTATTTAAAATGAGAATATATAAACTAGCGAAATGGTTATGGACAAATTTTGTGAACAAAAAAACCGAAACAGATGAATTAAAAACAAAAAAAACAAGTATTACTTTAATTCCCCATAAAACTGATACAATAAAAGAGAATACTTCTAAAGAAGAACCAGGCATGAAAATAATATCTAAAAAAGGTCCAAAAGATGCCAATGATTATATGAATTTAGGAGATTTATACAGGCACCATAGTGAATATTTAAAAGCTATAAAAATGTATACTGCTGCAACAAACCTGAATTTAATTTATGCCAAGAAAGCTTATAGCATGACAGGAGATTGTTATGTATTTTTAAAAAATTATTCCCGGGCTGAAGAATATTATAAAAAAGTACTGGCGTTTTATCCAAAATCTATTACAATTTATAAAAATCTGGGAAGATGTTACAAATGCCAAAAAAAATATAATGAAGCAGAAATATGCTATAAGAAATATTTAGAATCTACTCCTTCAGCAGAAAAAGCATGGGTTGAATTGGCAGATATATATATGGAAACAAAACAATATGTAAAAGCAGAAAATTTATATAAAGATGTGATAAAATTAAATCCGGAAAATGATTTTGCGTACCTGCAGTTAGTTAATTGTTATAAAAAACAAAACAGGTACCCTCAGGCTAAACAATATTTTGAAGAAATCCAGAAAATCCAAAATACAAATAATAAAGTTCTTCGCAGTAATATCGATATTATTTATAAAATTACAAACAATAAACATATACCCCTGCTATTAATGTCTTACCCTCTTTCAGATATAGAGGGGATTAAAAAAATGTGCGCGGAATATAGCGACATTCTATTCATAGATAATTTGATAATATTTAAGGATGCTTTAAAATACGGCCATTACAGTGAATATTTTATTCCTGATGGACATTGTAATGCCAAAGGCTATTACTTAATAGCATTAAATGCTGCTAATACCATTTGCGAAGCTATGCTTCCAGAACAAACAAAACAATAGTTATCATTAATGAAAAAATTTGATATTTTAAAAGCCGGATATGACTTGTTTATCAAAACTAAATTATTACAAAAAAGAATCCCCTTTTTTGTCAGCTGGGCTATAACATATCATTGCAATTATAATTGCCTTTACTGCGGAGTAAATGAAGTTCCTACTAAGGATTTAGACACCAAAGCTGTTCTCTCCTTTATAGACCAGCTTACAAAGGCGGGAACAAAGATTATAAATTTTACAGGCGGAGAACCCATGTTAAGAAATGATATAGGGATAATCCTAAATTATTGCAAAGAAAAGAATATTTATGTCAGTATTAATACCAGTGGATATCTGTTATCAGACAGGGCAAAACAAATAACCGGTTTAGACAGGATTGTCCTTTCATTAGACGGCCCACCCGATGTTCATGACAGCATAAGAGGGAAAGGAGCTTACAAAAACACTATGGAAGCAATAAAAATAGCAAAAAACAAAGGATGGGAAATAAAATTCACATCAGTATTATCAGAAATTAATCTTGATTTTATAGAATTTATTTTAAAACTGGCAAAAAAACTTGAAATTGCTACTGTATTTCAACCCGCGAGGATATTAAACCGTGGCAGCGGGAGAACCAATCAAATATTATTAAATAAAAGAAATAATTACCAAAAAATTATTCAATCTTTAATTAATTATAAATTAAATAAACATCCATACATAGGAAATTCCTTACTTTGTTTAAAACATTTTTTAAACTGGCCAGAACCGACAAAAATACCATGCGCCGCAGGAAAAATTTATTGCAGAATAGAAAATAACGGATTTATAAAAAGTTGCGGTGATGAGACCAATAAAAAAGATATTAATATTTCTCATCAAGGAATCAAAAATGCTTTTTTAAGTTTAGAACCTTATAGCTGTTTAAATTGCTGGATCGCGGCTCAGATAGAGCTCAATTTTCTTTACAGCTTTAAATTTGATTCTATATTTAATTCATTAAAACAAATTTATAGAAGAACATAAAATATATGCTTATATACCCAATTCCCCGTAGAAAAATTAGTATTATAACAGGAGAAATACAAAAAGTTATCTGGACTATTTTATCAGGTAAAGCGATAAAAGGACAAAATGCAGCTTTATTTGAACAGCAATTTGCAGATTATTTAGGCACAAAATACGTATTTGCAGTTTCTTCCGGAAGGTCTGCATTACGCCTCATTCTAAAAACTTTAAATTTTCCTCAAGACAGTGAAATAATACTGCCTGCTTATACTGACGAAAGCGTGCCTTGGGCAATTATCAATGAAGGGCTCAAACCTGTTTTTTGTGATATCAGAAAAGAAGACTTTAACATTGATATAAACCAGATAAGGAAAAAAATAACTACAAATACAAAGGCAATTATAATCACTCATATTTTCGGCAGTATCTGTGATATTGAAGAATTATTAGAATTCTGTAATAAACATGGTATTTATGTGATTGAAGATTGTGCTCACGCGCCGGGAGCAGTATTAAATAATAAACGGAAAGCAGGTTCCTTAGGGCATTTTTCTTATTTCAGCTTTAATTCTACCAAACATTTTCATAGTTACGGAGGAGGATGCGTAGCTTGTAATAATGAAATCTCGGCTAAAAAAATAAAAAAAGATCTATCTTCCTGTAAGCCAATCAGTTTAAATATTTTGTTAAAAGAAATACTTATTACTTGGCTAATAGCAATAACTGCCAATAAATTTATTTTCAGTTTATTCATTTATCCTATTTTATTAATTAATTCTTTTTTCAGTGACAGAGATTTGTTATTAATATCATTTAATAAAACATTTAAAAAAATAACGAACAAAAAAACTGAAATCAGGCTTTTAACTAATCTGCAAGCGGCAATAGCTTTATTAAGACTAAAATCACTGGATTATTCAAATATAAACAGAATTAAAAATATCAAAATATTACAAAAATACCTAAAAAAAGACATATTAGACACAGAAATAAAAAGCATTCCGGGATCAATTTATTATTTTTATATCCTTTTATCTGAAAATAGGAATAAATTATCTAAATATCTATTGCAGAATGGAATTGATACTGGCAAATATGTCATGAGAAATGTAGCTGCTCTTTATGGTGATATTTCTAGATATCCTATTTGTGAACAAATATATGAAAACAGCATACAAATTCCTATTCATTCTTATTTAAATCCTAAAGAAATTAAGTATATAGCTGATATACTGAATAATTTTAGGTAATTTTAGAAAGTTATTTCATGAAAATTATCCAAATACTTATATTAATTCTTATGTTTTCTAATTTTGGCTGTAATAGGATTGACAATTCCCAGCTTGAAAAAGAAGCAATTAATTTAATTTTAGAAAAAAAATCCCTGTCTGATAAAATATTTAAAAAATTGACTTTCACATTAATTGATAAACAACCTATGCTGAGCGGACAAAACGCAAAATTCATACTTAAGAGCGAAGATGAAAGATTGTGGTTCTTTAAAATCGGCAAATCAAATACAAACTTAGACCAAACATACAAACTGTTATCCTTGTGCGGACAAAAAGTGCCTTTATGCTATGAAATAACGTTACCGGTCAATGGAAAAAAAGAGAGAGGGATCATACAAGAATTTATTCCTTCCCTGAACAGTTTAGCAACTATTAGCATAAATAACCTTTCCAAAAAACAGATTAATTATATCCAAAAACAGCAGATAATTGATTGGCTGATTGCAGATGAAGAAATATTTGAATGTGACCCAAGCCAATTTTTGCTGACCAAAGATAAGATTATTAGTATTAATAAATATAATATTTTTTCATCTAAATATATAAATGAAACCTTAATTAATGACTTTAACACGAAAAATAAAGAGAATTATTATAGTAGTTTCTGGGAAGCCTACATTAATAAAAACATACCTGTTGATTTTGCCGAAAGTTTTGAATTAATAAACTACATCCGAAATATAGATAATGGATGTTTCAAAACACTATCTATCTGCGCTGAATACAAAGATTTATTAATTGAAAGAAAAGACAATTTAATGTATAATTTTGAGCAATATTATCGATATTTATCCAGCTTAAGAAACTGTAGATTAAAATGGCCGTCTAAACCGCGAAAGGCCAAAGACAATTATTTACTTAAAATATGTAAAAAGTTAAAGAATGACATAAAAAAAGAAAAAAGAAAATTATTAAACTGGAAAACATTAAATTCTCAAAAAGATATACAAGTTATAATATCGCCAACTGTTAGAAACACTATAAAAGAATTTGGATTTCCAGACTGTTATTATTTAAATAATATAGCTAAGTTCAAACAAATAATTAATAGTTTTAAAAGAAAATTTATCAACCTTAATGAGAAATTAGCGTTATATTTATTCTTATATCAAATAAAACCCATAGAAAACGGTATAACACCTGAAAATTTTTTTGAAATGGAGCCTTTATATGTATATTCACCAAAAACTTTAGATATCCAGATGATAGAATCAATCCTGCGTATCACTGATTATGACATAAAAGGGTTCTATATTGATACTATAGAAGATTATCTGACAAAAGAAAAAAGAAATGAAACAATAATTCATATTTTATATATTTTAACTACTTGTTTTAGTTTTGATGCCCCTGATGAAGTCCTAAATAGATATAAAACATTTAATCAAAACAAAGAAATAAAAGAAATTTTAGATGTTTTAGAAATAGATAATATAGACAAGAATTATGTGCCTCGGATTATCCAAAGACTTAATAATCTAAACAATAATTATGACTGGAAACATTTTTTGCTCGCCTTTTTTTATAACAAATTGGCAGTTGAATATCCAAATATGGATTTTAAAAATAAAGCAATCGCAGAACTTAAAAAAACCCTTGGATTAACTAAAGACAAAATATTTTTATATATTTCAAATCTTTTTCTTGGCTATCTTTATGAACATAATAAAGATTATTTAAGATTTGGCGAAGGTTTCAATGTATCTGCCGCTATTGGCAGTTATAATGACGCTACAAAACTTAACCATAATTGCATTATCGCACATCTAAATTTAGCAACTCTTTATTTAATTAAAGGGATGCCTGAGCAAGCCTTATCACAATTCAATAATATCGCTAAAATTAACTATAAATACGCATCTGAACATTTCCATTTTAAAAATACTGAATTAAAAGAATTCAAAAAGCTTGATAGAATTAAAAAAAATAACTACCTTAGGATGCATTCTCTTAGCGAAAATCAAAGAAACATACTTAATTTAGCTATATATATAAAAAAAAATAATGAAAACAACTAAAAAAATATCAATAGCATTTAAACTATTAGAAGCAAATTTATTAAAGAAGAGATCTCCCGTAATTGTTAGCTGGTTGCTGACATATAGATGCAATCAAAGGTGTTTATATTGCGATAGCTGGAAAATGAAAACGACTGAAATGGAAACAGAGAAAATTTTATCTTTAATAACTGAGATGAAACAGTCGGGTACACAGGTACTGCATCTCACAGGAGGAAATCCCCTTTTAAGAGATGATATAGGAACAATCATTGAACATGCAAAAAAAAATAATGTGGTAATCGACATAAATTCTAACGGTTCACTCGTAAAAGAAAAAATTAACCAACTAACCGGACTTGATCTATTAACTTTAAGTTTTGATGGGCCGGAGAAAATTCATGATTTTATACGAGGAAACGGCTCGTACAATAATATAATGGAAGCCGTAGAAATAGCTAAGAAGAAAAAACTAAAACTCAGGTTTAATACTGTTTTATCTAAATTTAATCTTGATAAAATTGAATTTATTTTAAATAAAGCAAAAGAGTTTAAAATTCCTGTTAGTTTCCAACCCGCGAGATTACGTACACTTGCAGGATTAGAAATGAATCCGGTTATTTCTGAAGAAACTGACTACAAAAGAACAATTAATAATCTTATTTTAGAGAAAAAAAAGAATAACTATATAGTTAATTCTATTACAGGATTAAAATATCTTTATAATTGGCCGAATCCTACAAAAATCAAATGCGTGAATAGCTTAATTATATGCCGGCTGCAACCAAATGGAGATATGTATGGTTGTGGCCGAAATTTTATAATTTCTAAGAACGTTCCTAATGTTATAGAACTTGGTTTTAAAAATTCTTTTGACAAATTAAATTATATTACTTGCAAAGAATGCTGGTGCGCATCTTTTATCGAACTTAATTATTTATTTCAATTTAACCTGGATACTATCCTTAATATAATAAAAATCAACCTTCTTTAATTAAATAATACGGTAAAAATAATGCGAATAGCCTTAATTCACTGCCCATTTGAACACCGGAAGTTCTCCGAAAATTTAAAAATAGTAGATGAAGAATTCTGTTTAGCCCCGCCTATAATTTTAGCATATGTCGCGGCTATATTAGAAAAAGCGGGGCATAAGGTAATTATAATAGATGCCAATGCTTTAAAACTAACCAAAGAAGAAACTTTAAACATCTTGAAAGATTTCAATCCGCATATTATTGGCTTTCGGGCTGATACTTATTGGTTTCATAGAGTAGTTGAATGGGCTGGTTTTTTCAAAACAAATATGGACGTCAAGATAATAACAGGAGGGATTAATATCAATTTATATCCAAAGGAATCTTTATCCTACTCTTGTTTTGATTATGGCATTATAGGGGAAGCAAATCAATCATTACCAAAATTAATATCCGCAATAGAAAATAAGCTCAGCCTTAAAGATATAAAAGGGGTTATTTATAAAGACAAAAATACGCTTATAATAAATCCTCCTTCTGAAGAAACGATCAACTTTGATGAATACCCTTTTCCAGCCAGGCATCTTTTACCAAATCATCTTTATTATTCTTTTACGTCTCAACGTAAAAATTATACTATTATGCTTACCAGCACCGGATGCCCTCATAAATGCAAATTTTGCGCTATTTCTAAAATTCCTTACAGGGAAAGAAGTGTAGAAAATATCTTAGATGAAATAGAAGAATGCTATACTAAATACAACGCAAGAGAAATCGATTTTTTTGATGCCACATTTTTTATAAACAAATTACGGGGTATAAAAATATGCGAAGGGATATTAAAACGAAATATAAAAATTGAATGGTCATGCAGGTCAAGGATAGACGTTGTAGATGAGGATATTTTAAAGAAAGCTTCTGAAGCAGGATGCAAAAAAATTTACTATGGGATAGAATCTGCTTCTACAAAGATACTGGATACAATTAATAAAGGCATTGATACAAAAAAAATACCCCTGATTATAAACCTGACTTACAAATATAAAATAAAGACATTGGGATTTTTTATTATTGGCAGCCCGGAAGAGACAAAAAAAGATATTTTAAATTCAATAAACTTTGCTAAAAAAATGAAACTGGATTTCATTCAGGTATGTCGTACTATCGCTAAGCCCAATACCGATTTAAATGAATTATTAATTAAAACAACAGGTATTGATTATTGGAAAGAATATATTTTAAATAAAATAGACCTGGATAAAAAACGCCTTCCAACCCCATGGACAACATTAACGCAAAATGAAATAGAAAAATTAGCTGGAAGATTTTATAGAGAATTTTACTTTAGGCCATCATACATATTAAAAAGAGTCATAAATTCAAAATCGAAAAATGAATTTTTTAGGTATATTAAAGTGGCTTTAAGATGGTTATTCTCAAATAAAAATGATACTTAAGGGCATCAAATTAAAATCGATCTTATATAATGCGGAAAATTATAATTAATGCTGATGATTTTGGCTTAAGCAAAAGTATAAATAAAGGCATAATAAAAGCCTTTAAAGAAGGTATATTAACTAATACCTCATTATTACCAAATATGCCAGGGTTTGATAATGCCGTGGATTTAATAACTGAGAATCCCCAATTACCAGTAGGAATTCATTTGAATATATTTAGAGGCAACCCTATTTTACCTGCTTTGAAATTAAAAAGCCTTACGAAAAAAGGTTCTTTTTTCAATAATATTTTTATCTTTCTCTATTCCATTTATGCTGGAAATTTAGACTTCAAAGAATTAGAATCGGAATGCAGGGCCCAGATAGAGAAACTACTAAAAAAAAATATCTCAATCACTCATCTCGATAGCGAAAAGCACTTACACCTGATAAAACCCATATTTGACACCACGATTAAAATAGCCAAAGAATATGGCATTTCTAAGGTAAGATATATTAATAAAATTCCTTATCGTAATATCTTGGGGGCTTCAGGAATTTTCACAAACAAATTTTACAATAATTTATTTCTTAATATATTTTCTAAACAAAATAGATTATCTATTCAGAAATGCGATTTAAAAACTACGGATTTTTTCTACGGAATTTCCCGGATTGATAGCAATGCGATAATTTCTGAATTTAAAAAAGTCTTGCTAGATTTAAAAAATGGGACTATTGAAATAATGTGCCATCCCGGATATATTGATGAGGAATGGGATAATTACCCGTTGAATACAGAAAAATACTATTTAAATAATTCCAGAGAAGCAGAGTTAAATGCCTTAATTAGCCCCGAGTTAAAAGAATTAATTAAAAAATCAAATATAAAATTAATTGCCTTTAAAGATCTATGAATAAATTTGTTTATCCTCCTGAAAAATACCTATCCATAATAATTCCCGTTAATAATGAAGAGGACAATATAATCTTGCTCTATACTCAATTAAAGGAGGTTTTGAATACTATAAATAAAACTTATGAAATAATTTTTATAGATGATGGGAGCAATGATAAGACTTACCAATATCTATGTGAAATTCATAAAAAAGATAAAAATCTAAATATTATTAAATTAATAAAAAAATATGGGCAGACTGCCAGTTTATCTGCCGGTTTTTATTTTTCAAAAGGCGAAATAGTTATAACTATGGATGGAGACCTCCAACACAATCCTTATGATATTCCTAAATTCCTAGAGAAAATTGAATATGGCTATGATCTGGTAAATGGATGGAAAAATCATAGAGAAGATAATTTCCTGAATAAAATATTACCTTCATTAATTGCTAATAAAATAATTAATATACTATTTAATACTGAACTCCATGAAATTTGTTGTAGCTTTAGGGCTTACCGCCAGGAATTAATTAAAGATATTAAATTATATGGGGAATCACACCGGTTTATTCCTTTATTAATGAGAGGTAAAAAAATCTCTATTACTGAAGTAAAAATATCTTGTAATAAAAGAAGGCATGGAAAAAGTCATTACGGACTACTAGGAAGGATGAAAAGAGTTATTTTAGATATTTCTTATTTGTACAGAAATAATTATGAAAAAATAAAAGATTTCTTTAACCCTAAGGATCTAATTAAAGAATTAAAATTTCATCCATAGACATGAAAAAAATAAATATAGCTTTAAGTATAATTTTATTATTTTCTCTTTTAATTACTTTATATTGCCAATATCCTTTGCTCTCAAACAATTATGCAATAAATGATGATATACGACAAACAATTTATCCCTATCTAAAATATATGGATAAGGAACTTTTTAAAAATGATATTATAACTGATTTTTATTATGCTAAAAATCCCTGGGGATTAAATATTTTTTACTTTATAACCAGTTTTTTTTGTTCGCCTATTCCCATAACTAAAGTTTTACCATTTATTCTATGTGCTCTTTCTGTGTTTTATATATTTAGATTGTGTTTTTTTTCAACAGGCTTATATTCAGCTATAATAGCCAGTATACTTTTTATATTTACTAGCTGGAGCAGAAAAATTTTTTCTGTTTTTGGAACAGGAGATGGGGCAGACTTTGGTATATTATTTTTTATTATGTTCTTATATTTTTTTACCAACAGAAAATTTTTTAAGTCAAGTTTTACTCTAATTTTACTTTCTCTATTTTATCCTCCTTTATTTCTAATTTGTTTTTTTGTATATTTATTTTATTTTTTAATAGAAACAGTCAAAAATAAAAAGGGGGAGATTAAACATATATTGTTATTATTATTTATAACATCAATAATTTCTATAATTTTATTAAAAAATTATTCCCTGAAAGATATTTCTCTAATAAGCCTGGAAAGCATGAAAAATATGCAAGAATTCTACGAAGGAGGCCGGACTCCTGTTCTTTTCCCTTCTTTTTTAAAACAAATAACGAATTACCAGAGCGGCTTAGCCATGGATTCATCTTTATCTTTTCTTTTAGGCCTTTCTATTTTTATTATTATTATTTTAAGAAAAAAACTGATTAAACTACCTAAAGAATACTGGTATTTTATAACTATATCTTTATTCTTTTTTATAATTTCAAATATTTTTATGTACAAATTTTATGGCCCCTCAAGATTCATGAGGTATTCCCTGCCTCTTTTTTTAATATTATTTATTAGCACCCATATTGCCGCAATAATAAGAAAAAACACTGCCTCCTTAAAAGCACAATTAATAATCTTGTGTATTTCTATTTCTCTAATTGGGCTATACTTTATTCCTTGCTTACAAAAATATTATATCATAGCGAATCAACCTGAACTTTATAATTACCTCCAAACTTTGCCCAAAAACATCCTTATCGCCGGCCATCCCAGCCTAATGGATAATATCCCTACATTTGCTAAACGCAAGGTATTGATTAATGAAGAAACATCTGAACCATATTATAATAATTATTACCCTATTATAAAAAAACGCACTTATGATTTCTTTAAAGCTTATTATTCATGCTCTCCTAAAGAAATATATAATTTTTGCAAAAGATACAATATAACGCATATTATTGTTTATACCCCTCATTTTAATGGGGATTATTTAAAAACAGGTAATTTCTATATCAATCCTTTTAATGAGTATATAAACAGTTTAATACCAAGTAATCCTAAGTTTGCTTTAATAAGAATACCTAAATCTGAAAAGGTCTTTGAAAAAAAAGATATTTTTATTGTTAAAATAACAGATAATATTTTTTGGCAAAAACACTATTTATAATTCTTTTCCAAAAAAAATATGTTATAATAATACAACTTGAGAAAATAAAGTATTTTATATTTCTTTTGAGAACTGGGGAGAATAAATGAATACAAGGAAACTTTCTTTAAAAACTATTCCTATTATAATTTTGACAACAAATATGATATTCTTATGTAATAATTTTGCTCTAGCATTTAACCTAAAAGAATATTATCCATTGGAACAAGGGAATAGCTGGACATATGTAATAAGTGATGAAAAAAATATTGTGGAAGAAAATACAATCGCGGTAGATAATACTGAATTATTTAATAGGATTAAAGTTACAAAAATAACGGCTTCAACAGAAGAAGATGAATATACATATACAGCTATCGATTCACAAGGAATAAAAGAATACAAGGTTCTTGATGACAATACTTCCTACATTTATACTCCCCCGCGGTTATTATTTCCCAACATAGAAATAGGAAAAAGCATAGAATATTCCACTAATTTAATGCGGGCTAATGATAATAGCATAAAAGAAATAGACGCGGGCATAATAACATTAGATTCCATAGAAGATATAGAAGTTAGTGCTGGAAAATTTAAAGATTGTCTAAAATTTACTAAAAATTATTCCAATAAAGAAGAAGATGGCAATAAATGCAAAACCTATGATTGCAGTATCTGGCTTGCTCCTAATATAGGAAAAATTAAAGAATTTTGCATAGAAACTAAAAAAGATAATAATACATTCCACTTTAAACTTCTTGAATTAAAGTCAGCAATTATTAACGGGAAAGAAATAAAAAATTATTAAAATAATTTTTTATGAATATAGCTTAATATTGTGCAAGAGATGATTTAAACTACATTCTTTACATAAACCAATTCGGTTATTTATCTTTAATATTTCTTTTCTAAAAGAAACGTATTTTTCATTTCTCCAAATTTCTTCAAAGGTTTGATTATGTATATTGCCAAAATTATATTCTCCTTCCATATCAAAACAACACGGCACAATACTACCATCCCATAAAATAACTGCTGATACCCATGGACGAAAACATTTGTTACTTGAATCATTTCTATTGATATATGCCTTTCGAATATATCTGAGGTTATTTGGGAGAAAACTTTTATCACCAGGGACTCCAGGAAAATTGATACGCAATGTTTTTAGCACAGTTTTATCTACTTTTAACTCATGCGCTAATTCTTTAAATTTTTTAATTTCATTCTCTGTTTCTTTCATAATTAATAATTGCAATACAATAATGGGGTTTAATTTATTAGCACGTTCTTTTATTATTAATTTTATATTTCTTATAACTCTCTGGAAACCATCTATTCCCTTATATTTAGTATATGTTTGCGGGGTGGCACAATCCAAAGAGATAATTAATTCATCTATGCCGGAATTCATTAATTTAACTATATTCTCTTCATTATCAAAAAAAGCATTCGTACTTAATCTTGTAAACATTCTCTTTTCCTTAGCGTAAATGATCATTTTATATATATCAGGATTTAAGAGAGATTCTCCTAAATTATATAATCCTAAATAAAAAGTATTTTTATCTATTTTTTTTATTATTTTTTCAAATTCCTCAAAAGTCATATTTCCTGCGGATCTTCGTAATTTTCCAGTTCCGGTAATACATAAAGAACATTTCAAATTACATCTATTTGTAGGCTCTATTTGAATAACAAAAGGCAAACTTTGAAAATAAGTTATCTTTACTAAATAAGCGGATATCATTTTCAAAAAATTAACTACCCTAAATTTATATAATAAAGCTCTGCACAGACTAAAATATTTATGCGCGAGAATTTTCAGTTTCATATACTCAAACCTAATATTATCCACCAAATAAAAGAAACCTCCGGAAGAAAAAAGCTGAAACTTATAAAATTGTCTATTAAGAAAAGTATAACAGCTACTAAAAGTAATATATTTAGATTTATATAATTACATCCAAAATCTTTGATATATTTTATATTGTATTTCAAAACAGCCCCAACTAACCATAGAAATGAAAAGAGTCCCAAAATCCCTGTTTCTGCCCATAACTGTAAATATAGATTATGCGCATAACGGCTCATAGATAAATTTAAATTACCTAAACCTATACCTGTAAAAGGATGAAGTTTTATTATATCTATCGTCTCTTTCCAATATTCTATCCTACTTAAAAAAGAGAATAAAGGCAAAAATTGCTCTTTTAGAGAAAATTGTCTTAATATAAAAATAGAAACTAAAGAAAGAATAAAGATAACTATTAAATAATAGTATCTCCGGAATAATTTTCTCTGAATAAAGTTTAATATTATAATTGCCAAAATGATACTTAAGATTCCCCCTAAAGATCTAGTAAGAATAAGCGCAATAAACATTGTAAGAAAAAATAACCATTTTATTTTATGTTTTATTACAGGAATAAATACTATGCTCAAAGCTAAAAATCCAGATAGGATATTCGGAGTCATAAAAGGGAAAAAAACTCTTTTTTGGTTAACACAATCTATAATAAAAGAATTATCTATCCCTTTCTTAGCAATATAAGCTGACAAATGTTGAAAGCCGAAAAAATACTGATAAATTGCCAAAAAACTTACCACCAACCCGCTTAAAATAATTGTCTGGATTACCCGAATTTTATTTTCAGCAGAAATCGAAAACATACTAAAAAACAATAATAACCCTAAAATATAATCGAATATCCGCAAAGAGCTGTTCAATTTTGAAGAAGAGAAAATAAAAGAAATAATCAAACTTAACAAAAAGAAAATAAGAGGATATTTAATTCTTTGCAGTTTATTTAATTCAAACTTTTTTAGAAAAAGATAACTAACTAAAAAAAGAAATAACAATACTGAATAAATACTGTTTTCTAAAGGATAAGCCACGGAAGAAATAAAGGGGCGTAAAAAGATAAATATTAGAAGTATATTAAACATTATGTTATAATTTTAATTCAAATGGATAAAATGTCAAATCAATTGGTAAGTATTATTATTGTAACTGCGGAAATCAATAACTATATCCTCAATTTCCTCAATTGCCTGGATTCGGTTAAAGATCAGTCTTATCCTCATCTTGAAACTATTGTTATAGCTAACTCATGCGATTCCAATTTCGGCAGGAATCTTAATAAACTTTATCCACAAATCAAGTTGTATAGCAGCACTGAGAATCTATATTATTCCAATGCGCTGAATAAAGGAATATCTTTAAGTAATGGGGAATTCATTCTCTGCCTTAATGACGATATCATACTGGATAAAAATTTTATCACCTTAGCAGTTAATGGATTCAATATATCCCCCAAGATAGGAATGATCAGCGGAAAGATTCTGCGTTTTGACAAAAAAACCATAGACAGTACCGGGCTTTTTCTTACTATCTGGCGCACTGCTAAAGAAAGAGGGTATGGAAAACTAGATAAAAAACAATATGACTCTCAAGGGTATATATTCGGAGTAAGCGGAGCGGCCGCATTCTACCGCAGGCAGATGCTTGAACAGATTAAAATAAATTCCGAGTATTTCGATTCAGATTTTCATTTTTATTATGAAGACCTGGATATCGCGTGGAGGGCTTATAATTTTGGCTGGAAGGCTTATTTTATTCCAGAAGCAGTAGTTTATCACAAAAGAGGGGGGACAGCTCGCAAAAATAAAACTGAAATCATAAAATTCGCACGTTTCTCTATAAATGATACGCTGCTTTTTCATCTAATTAAAAATAGGCAGCTTAGCATATTAAAAAATGACAACTTATTCAGGATATTCTTATTATCTCCATTTATTACTTTTTATGACTTATTAGCTTTAATTCATATATTACTCTTCAAATTTAAATCATTCAAAAAAATTTATCTCCAGCCGGTTCCTTTTAAAACAATTCTTAAAAAAAGGATTATTTTAAAGAAAAAATTAATCAATAAAAGTAAATTAGCTTGACAAACCATTCAAAACTAATATACTTTCTAGTTAGAGGAGATTATTTTTAACTTATATACTTTAAATAAGTTAACGCATTTCTAAAGAATTAAATATAATGAGTTATTATAAAACTATAGGCTTAGAAAAAGAACCGTTCTCTACCAGCCCTGACCCTAATTTCCTATACCGCTCTAATACTCATGGCACTATTCTTAAGCGTCTTGAAATAGCTATCCGTCTACGCAGAGGATTATGCCTTGTTTTAGGTGATGTTGGAACAGGGAAAACCACTCTTTCACGGGCATTATTAAAAACATTTGAAGGTGAAGATGATTTCGTGCTGCATCTTTTACTTGATGCCGGACATAAAACTGAACTCCAATTTCTACTCCATTTAGTAAAAATATTTAATATTCCCCCTAAATCCAGATCAAGTTTAGATTTCAAAGAGGCTATTGAAAAATATTTATTTCAAAAAGCTATAGAAGAGAATAAAACTGTTGTTTTAATAGTTGATGAAGGCCAAAAAATATCTTCTGAAAACCTGGAAATACTCAGAATGCTGCTTAATTATGAAACAAATGAACATAAATTATTGCAATTAGTGATTATGGCGCAATTGGAACTGGTGCCTCGTATAAAAAAAATAAGAAATTTTTTAGACCGTATTGCTGCAAAGTATGTTATTACGCCTCTTGATGAAAATGAAACAAAACAACTAATTGAATTCAGATTAAAACAGGCAGGGTTTAAAAACCAAACTTCAATTTTTATGGAAGATGCTATAAAAATGATTTATAAATATAGCAGCGGATGCCCTAGGCGGATAACTATGCTTTGTCATAACGCGTTAGAAACACTTATAATGAATGACACTCAAACAATAGATGAAAAAATAATTACAGATGTAATACAACGGGATTTAATTCTATGAAAGACGATATTTCTCCTGAAGAAAGGCTGTTGCATTTAATAAAAACTCCTAAAAACCGTAATATTGCAACTTCTTCAAAACAAGTTTCTTCTTCAGAAAAAAATACTGTTTTATCTTCAGAAATTCCTATTATAGATAAAAAATCCGTAAAAAAAATAACTGTACTGGATTTTAAAGCTAAATATTTGACTATATTCTCACTTCGTAATATAATCATATTTATAGTAGTATTATCTTTAATATATTTAATATACTCTTTAGTATATTCACTGTTTTTAGTTAAAACATTCAAAACGCCTGTTATAGTTTCATCAGAGAAGACACAACAAGAAGAAAAGGCCCAAGAAAGAAAAGAAGCACCTTCTTTGGAATTTTATTTGGAAGAAACCGGGAACCGCCAGATTTTCAATAGCCCGGTTGCTGCTAAAGAAAACAAGGCTAGCGCGGCAGTAACCAGTGATTTATTAAAGAATCTTAATTTAGTAGGAATAATTGCAGGGGAAAACCCACAAGCTATTATTGAAGACAAAAAAGCCCAAAAGACATATTATCTGCAAAAAGGCCAGTTTATAGAAGAATATGAAATAACTGATATACAAGAAGGTAAAATTGTTCTAACTAATAATGGACAAAAATATGAACTTTATTTATAAAACCAAATATACATTTAGGACAAAAAAGGGGATTAGCATGAAAAAAAAATCATCTTTTTTTCTGTCAGTTTTTTTGTTTTTATTACTATCTATCCCGTTATTTATCCCGGAAAAAGAAATTCTTGCTGGCCCTTCAGAAACAACTATTATCCCTATATTAAATAACCAGGAAAAAATATCCCTCGATGTAAAAGGGATGGATATAATCGATGTGTTAAAAATCCTGGCAACCCGCTCAGGAATGAATGTTGTCATAGGAAAAAATGTTACTGGCAGAGTTACGCTTTTCTTAAAAGATGTAAATATTAGCGATGCTTTTCAAATTATTATAGCGGCAAATGACCTTGCTTATGATATAAAAGGCGATATTGTAAATATTATGACTTCCCGTGATTATGAGTTGACTTATGGCGATAAATTTGGTGATAAAAAAGAAATCTTGAATATTACGCTAAAATATGCCAAAGCAACAGTATTATCTCAGGCTTTAAATCAAATGAAATCCAGTATTGGCAGGGTAGTAGTTGACGAACCTACAAATACAGTAATCATCTTAGATATACCGGAAAAATTAAAAAGTATAGCGGAACTAATTTCAGAATTAGACCGGCCTTTAGAAAGTAAAGTATTTAGCCTGAATTACGCTCAGGCGGAAAAAATCAATGAGAAACTCCAGCAATCCATAACAAAAGGCATTGGTTCTATAAGAATTGATGAAAGGACTAATAAAGTAGCAATAACTGATTATCCTGAAAATATTGCTAAAATAGAAAAAATTATCGCTGCTTTCGATGAAAAAACCCCGCAAGTATTAATAGACGCTCAAATAGTAGAAGTCTCTCCTAAAAAAGATGAATTTTCTATGGGGATAGACTGGAATTGGTGGATAAGAAAAAATACCCGTATAATCAGCAGTTTGCCCGCTCCAGCGCTTACCAGCGCTACTGCTCCTATAGCCAACTCATTAGCCTTTGGGCTTGCGGCAACAGATCCAGATGCGGCAGTAGATAAACAAGGGCAATACAAATCAGTAGTAGAAGCCCTTAGAGTAATAGGACAGACAAAAATACTCTCCAGCCCGCGGATTATGGTTCTAAACAATCAGGAAGCAAAAATATTAGTCGGGACAAAAGAAGCATACATAACTTCTACAACTTCTCAGGGGGGGACAGGGACAACAGTTACTTCACAAGCAGTTAATTTTGTTGATGTGGGCATAAAACTTTATGTAACACCAACTATTAACCGTGATAATTTTATCACTATAAAAATTCGGCCTGAAATAAGTTCATCTGAACAAAAAGAGATTACTTCGCAGGATCAGCATACTCAAATTCCTATTGTTACGACATCAGAAAGTGAGAGCACTATTATGATTAAAGACGGAACAACAATAATGATGGCCGGGCTTAAAAAAGATAAAACTATCAAAGAAACACAAAGAATACCTATTCTAGGAGATATCCCATATTTAGGGGCTCTATTTGGGAATGTAAAAAGTGAATCCTCAAAAACAGAATTAGTTATTTTTATAACCCCGCATATTATTACAGGTGAAGAACCTTTAGAATATAATAGCAATACAGAAGACAAAGACATAAACAATATTCAAAAAGAATCATTTAATCGATTAAAAAATGATACTTTCAATAATACTATTGTTCAGGATTATAAAACAATAATTTTTAATAAAATTAAAACCCAATTCATTAATTTGATTAAAGCTGGTGAGTCTGTAAAAGGAGAATCTACCATAGCTTTCACGTTAAACCAAAATGGGAATTTAAAAAATGAACCCTATATTTTATCTTCAAATAATAAAAATTTAGATGAAATCGCGGTAACAAGCATCAAAAAAGCTTCCCCTTTCCCGTTGCTGCCAAATTTTGAAAAAGATGAAGAAACTTTCAGGATCAGCCTCTCTTATGAATAATATCCATTAAGAATATGAAACAGTCTATTACCAATTATTACATTAAGGAGACCCCATGACTAAACTATTAATAGTTGATGATGAAGTAGATATCAGGGAATTCGCCGCGAATTATTTTAAAAAAAGAAAAATCAGCGTGACAACCGCGTCTAGCGGAGAAGAAGCGTTAAACCTGATTGAAAAAGAAATACCTCAACTAGTCTTACTAGATATAAAAATGGAAGGAATTGATGGGATTGAAACCTTACGCCAGATAAAACAAAAAAGCAATGAAATAAAAGTCATTATGGTAACTGGCAGAAAACCTGAAGAAGAAAATGCCTTTATCAAATGCAAAGAATTGGGGGCTCTCGACTATATTCATAAACCTCTAGAACTGGACGAATTAGAAAAAATAGTACTATCCCAAATAACCAATTAATCTTTTATCTTTAACATGGCATTAAATTATAAAAAAGAGCTTGAAATAGCAGCTAAAAGAATGATCTTAGTACATAATTCAGATACTTTGATTAAACTGATTATCCGCATGCTCATTCAAAAAGTAAAAATAAGCCATGCTGGTATACTGCTCTATGATACAATTAAAGATTCCTATGTATTAACTGTTTCCCGCGGCCCTGCCGGGTTAAAAATACCTCAGGGATTTGCCCGCATGGATACAGATAATGCCCTTATTAAACTCTTTCAGGATAAAAATAATAACCTGATTTTAAATAATAGTTATTTACTCTATAGCAACGCAAAAAGGATTTTACGCAAAAATTTTGATAACGAAACTAAGGAAGTATTAAGCGAAGCTTTGCATCAGATGAAAATTTTTGATACAGTGGCATGTATTCCCAGTTATTACAGGAATAATCTTTTAGCTCTTCTGCTGATTGGCAAGAAAAAAAATTCAAAAGACTTCAAAGAAGATGAACTGAATTTTTTTGCTGCCCTTGCTTCTGACGTAGCTATGGCGATAAAGAACGCGCAGCTTTTTAATGAATTAGAACTGGAACTGAAAAAAAAACAACATCTTTTTATTAATACTACTATAGCTCTGGCAGCGGCAATTGACGCAAAAGACCATTACACGCATGGGCATACAGAAAGGGTAACATCTTTAAGTTTAGAAATTGCCAAAAGACTTTATCAAACTAATGAAAAAATATTCAACGAAAGTTTTTTTGAACAGCTTCATATAGCGGGATTACTGCATGATATAGGAAAAATTGGAATTCCTGAATCTATATTAAATAAACAAGGCCCTTTAACTGATACAGAACGCGCTAAAATGCAAGAACACCCTTTATTAGGGGCAATGATTTTACAACCAATAAAAGAATTAAAAAATGCTATCTTGGGAGTTAAATACCACCATGAGCACTATGATGGTTCTGGTTATCCCGAAGGGCTAAAAGGCAATGAAATACCTCTCATAGCTTCAATAATATCAGTAGCAGATACTTATGACGCAATGACTACAGACAGGCCATACCGTAACGGCTTCTCTAAAGAACAAGCTATTGAACAAATTAAAGAGATCAACGGCAAACAACTTAATCCAGAAGTAGTTTCAGCCTTCCTTGAACTCTATCAAGAAAATAAAACTTAAACTTATGCCAGCAAAACGGATTATTTTAATGTATATTTCTGAGGTTTCCGGACATCATAGCGCGACTATAGCCGTAGAAAACGCGATAAAAACATTGTCTCCTGATACTAAAGTATTAAATATTAATACTTTTAATTACACTAACCCTATTTCAGAAAAAATAATAAACCGCCTGTATATTGGAATAATAAAAGCTACCCCCGGCATATGGGATTATTTATATGATAACCCTAAAGTCGCAAAAAAACTTACAAGAATCAAAAATACTGTTCATAAATTTAATTCACCTAAGCTTAAAAAACTGTTTGACAGTTATAAACCCGATGTAATAGCCTGTACCCAGGCTTTCCCCTGCGGCATGGTAGCTGATTTCAAAAGATCCTCTAATTGCAAGATTCCACTTGTGGGAATACTTACTGATTATATTCCCCATTCTTACTGGGTTTATAATACAGTTGATTACTATATAACACCTTCAGAAGAAATATCCCAGCGCCTGATAAACAAAGGCGTAGAGCCTCAAAAAGTGCTTTCTTTAGGGATACCTTTTGATCCTAAATTCAATAACGTTATTCCAAAAGGAACAATCCTTAAACAATTAGGACTAAACCCTCAAATACTTACTATTTTAATAATGGGAGGCGGACAGGGCCTGGGGCCGATTAAAACAATTGTCAACTCCCTGGAAAAAATGTCCTTAAATATTCAAGAAATCATTGTAACAGGCACTAATAAAAAACTTTTTAAAGCTTTAAAAAAGAAAGCAAAAAAAAGCAAAAAAAAGATTATCCCTTTTGGATACTCCAATAAAATCGAAGAATTTATGGCTATTTCTGATATTATAATTACTAAACCCGGCGGGATCACTTCTGCTGAAGCCCTTAGTAAAAAATTACCCATGATAATCGTTAAGCCTATTCCCGGACAAGAAACAAGCAATACCGCGTATTTGATAGAAAAACAAGCGGCTATAAAGATTGACGACCCGAAAAAAGTAAATCTTGTAATTGAAGATTTATTATTACACAGAGAAAAATTAAGCCATCTCGCGGATTCCGCTGAAAAAATCAGTAAACCCAATGCAAGTTTTGATATCGCGAAATATCTTATAAATTTATCTAATGATTAATTATATATTATACAGAATTGGAGAATTTATTTCCCTTAATCTGCCGCTAAAATTAGGTTATACACTGGCAATCTTGATCTCCGATTTAAACTACATAATTTCTTTTTCGGACAGAAAAGCAGTAAAAGGCAACCTGAAAACTATTTTTCCTGATAAATCTAACCGCGAAATTCATACAATACGCAGAAAAATGTTTAGAAATTTCGCTAAATACCTGGTTGATTTTTTCAGGTTTTCAAAACTTGACTTAGAAAGTATCAAAAAAAATATCCATATAGAAAACCTTCACTATTTTGATCAGGAAATTAAAAAAGGCAACGGCATAATTATCCTTACGGCGCATCTAGGGAACTGGGAACTGGGAGGAATAATACTTGCTCTTTTAGGATACCCCTTATGGGTAGTGGCATTGCCGCATAAAAATAAGAAAGTAGATGATTTTTTTAACCACCAGAGGGGAAGCAAAGGAATACAGGTTATTCCTTTTGGGAAGGCCGCCCGGCAATGCCTGAATCTCTTAAAAGAAAATAAGCTTCTGGCATTGGTAGGAGACAGAGACTTCAGTGAAAAAGGAGTTATAATTGATTTTTTTGGTAAAAAAACTCTTTTCCCTTTAGGCCCTGCGGCATTCTCTTTAAAAACAAATACTTGTATTATTCCCGGATTTATGGTTAGGAATCCCGATGATACATTTACCTTAAGAATAGAAAAACCTATCTATCCAGAAAAATCAGGCAATTCGGATAAAAATGAAGCTGACTTATTAAAAATCATCAATAGTTATAACGTTATATTTGAAAACTATATCCGAAAATACCCTGACCAATGGTATATGTTTAAACGATTTTGGATATCATGAAAATTTGCGTAATTATACCCGCATATAATGAAAGTAAAACTATAGCTTCTTTAATACAAGGAATAAAACAACTTAATTTGGATATTTTAATCATTGATGATGGCTCTATTGATAATACTGCTAAAATAGCTCAAAATAATAACGCGGTTGTTCTGGTAAACCCTGAAAATAAAGGCAAAGGGATATCTCTATGCGCAGGTTTTAATTACGCATTATCTAAAGGTTTTGATGCTGTAATTAGTATGGATGCGGATGGACAGCATGATCCTAATGACATCTCTTATTTTACCCGTTTGGCTAAATATTCCACCAGTTCTATTTTTATCGGCAACCGCATGAGCAAACCCAAAAATATGCCCAAAATAAGATTCATCACTAATAAATTTATGTCTTGGCTGATATCGCTTATTGCCAAACAAAATATTCCTGATTCTCAATGCGGATTCCGTTTAATAAAAAAAGAGGTTCTGGAAAAAATAAAATTTGATACCGCTAAATTTGAGACTGAATCGGAATTATTAATTAAAGCTTCCCGTTTAGGATTCAAAATAGAATCCATACCTGTTAATACCATATATAGGGGAGAAAAAAGTAAAATAAACCCTATTCTGGATACTATTAGATTTATAAAATTTATTTCTAAAAATATATTCAAATAACCTTTTAAGTTCTATTTGCCATGGATTTAAAAATTCTCAGAGAAAGAATGGTAGAAGAACAAATTTTCTCCCGCGGCATAAGTAATAAACAAGTTTTAGATGTTTTTAAAAAAGTAGAGCGGCATAAATTTCTACCTGCAGAATTAACAGCCAGCGCTTACGCGGACTATCCATTACCTATAGGAGAAGGCCAAACCATATCACAGCCTTATATAGTGGCTTTAATGACCGATTCCTTAGGTTTAACCGGCAAAGAAAAAGTCTTAGAAATCGGAACCGGCTCCGGATATCAAACCGTAATATTAGCTGAGTTGGCCCAAGAAGTATATACTATTGAAAGATTCAAGGATCTTCTGGAAAAAGCAGAAAATTTGTTTAAAGAACTCTGCTATAAAAATATAAAAACAAAATTAGGCGATGGCAGTTTAGGATGGGAAGAGGCAGCGCCTTTTGACAGAATAATTATTACTGCTGCCTGCCCAAGAATACCTTTACCTCTAATAGGCCAATTAAAGGAAGGCGGAAAAATTGTCCTCCCTTTAGGGCTAAATTTAGGGCAAATGCTGACTCTGGCAGAAAAAAAACAAGGTAAAATTATAACAACTGATATTTGTGGATGCATGTTTGTTCCTTTGCTTGGAAAATATGGGATAAAAAGCGATTAGAAAGGATTAAGAAAACGTGGATATTCTAATTCATTGGCTTAAAGACATACCTAAAGAATATTTAATAATGATTCTTGGCGCCCTGCCAATCTCAGAATTAAGGGGAGCAATACCTTTAGGATTATCTTTTGGAATGCCCGTAACAAAAGCATTTTTGCTGGCAGTTATAGGAAATATGGCAATAATAATACCTGCTCTTTTTCTTTTTGAGCCTATTTCTACCCGCCTTAGGAAATTTAAAATATGGGCAAAATTTTTTGACTGGCTGTTTAAACGTACCCAAAAAAAAGCAGCTACAGTACAAAAATACGAAACTTTAGGATTAATACTATTAGTAGCTATCCCCCTGCCTATGACTGGAGCATGGACAGGAGTAGTGGCGGCTACTTTATTTAAAATACGCTTCCGTAACGCGCTGTTGGCAATAGGAGCAGGAGTTATTATCGCGGGCATTATTGTTTCAGCAATATGCGTTATGAGTATAAATGGCTATAAAGCAATATCAAAGCCGGTAGCCGCAGGCTTCAGCCTGCGTTATAAAACGCAAGCTAAAGCTTGCGGCTACCATAGAATTCCTGCTTTTTTACTGACCATTTAAAAGAATTTAATAAAATGATACAAGTATACACGGGTAATGGGAAAGGCAAAACAACAGCAAGCTTAGGGCTGGCTTTAAGGGCGGCTGGCGCGGGTTTGAAAGTGTATATAGGACAATTCATAAAAAAAGGCTGTTACAGCGAAATAAAAATATTAAAAAAAATTAAAAATATAACAATTGAACAATTTGGCAGAGGATGTTTCATTAACCGTAAACCCAACAAAAAAGACATGGAATCAGCCAATAAAGGGCTGGAGAAAGTAAGAAAAGCGATTTTAGATAACCGCTATGACTTAATAATTCTTGATGAAATCAATGTGGCGTTACATTTTAAGCTCATAGAACTAAATGATGTTTTAGATATTATCAAAAGTACCCCTAAAAAAACAGAAATGGTCTTAACCGGCCGCCACGCTCATGATAAAATCATTAAATCCGCTGATTTGGTAAGCTATATAGAAGACAAAAAGCATTATTATAATAAGAATTTAAAAGCAAGAAAAGGGATTGAGTATTAAAGCGGATTTTCCTTGACAAACTAAAAATTTAGAATTATTATTAGCTTTATACAAAACAATTATATAATAGGTTTAGGGAAGGCCGTTGAAATCGGACACAGTTCCCGCTGCTGTAAAGGAAGACGAAAGCCGTAAATAAAGCCACTGCCCAAAAGGCGGGAAGGCGCGGTAAGTAGATAGAAACCTTAAGTCAGAATACCTCAAACCTATATAAATATTTCCGCGCGGAAAGGGCCATAGTTTAAACAGGGTGCAACCCCGAAGATAGTGCTGTAAAAGTACTATAATCGGGGTTTTTATTTTCAAGGAAAATCCGTAAGGATTTTACTTGACCCCGAAGAGCGACCTGTCCCGATCGAAGCATCGGGAAGCGACATCGGGGTAAAATACAATTTACTATGCTATCAAAAAAATACATTTTTATTGTTATTTTTTCACTTCTTTGTTCTCAGGTTAAACAGGCGTATGCGGATTATAAAAACCAGCCGATTACTGAAAGTTTAAGGATAATTTCTCTTGCTCCTTCTACCACGGAAATATTATTTGCTCTTGGGTTAGAGAAAGAAATTATAGGGATAAGTTCACTCTGTAATTATCCCCAACAAACAAAGCATAAAGAAAAAATAGGGACATTCAGCTGTCCTGATATAGAAAAAATCATCTTCTTAAAACCAGACCTGATTTTTTGCACAGGGCTTAAACAATCTGTTATTGCCCAAAAATTAAAAGAATTGAAACTCTCGGTTTATATCAATGCCCCTGCTAATATTAAAGAATTATTTGAATCTATACGAGAAATTGGTTCTCTTACAAATAAACAAAAAAATGCTGAAATACTTATACAAAAAATGCAAAATGATATTGAAACAGTCAATTCATCAATAAAAAATATTCCTGAGGAATCAAGGCCAAAAGTGTTTGTGGAAATATGGAACAAACCTTTAATGGCCGCCGGAAAAAATTCTTTTATTAATGAATTAATTACCTTAGCAGGAGGAATTAATATCGCCTATGATACCAAAAAGACTTACAGTTCCTTTAACGCCGAAACAGTAATAGAACGCAAACCCGACTGTATTATTATCGGCTACATGCAAAAAGAAACGCCTATAAAATTAATTGCCGGCCGTTTTGGATGGGAAAATATACCAGCGGTAAGAAATAACCGGATTTACAACGATATAAATACCGACTTATTTTTAAGGCCGGGCCCGAGATTAACAGAGGGCTTAAAACAAATACACGCCCGGCTGTATCCAAAGAAACCGCCAAAAGAAAAAAATGAATAGAAGTTTTACGATTAAAATCTTTATACTAATAATATTATTACTTATTGCCATTTTTATAGGAGTAATTAACGGCTCCTGTAATATTCCAATAGCAGAATTACTGCGTGAAAACAACCGAAATATCCTATCTTTAAGAATCCTGCGTGTTTTTTTAGCAATAGTAGTAGGCAGCGGATTAACTGTATCAGGGATAGCCCTGCAGGCAATTCTAAGAAACCCCCTTGCTGAACCTTATTTATTGGGAATTTCAAGCGGCGCGGGTTTAGGCGCGCTAATAGCGATATTAACAGGGATATTTACTATTTATCTTCCATTAGCGGCATTTACAGGCGCGATATTAACCATTATCTTAGTATATAATATATCGCGGCAGGCAAACAAAGTCCCTGCGCAGTCGCTTATTCTTTCCGGGGTAGTAATCTCAATAGCGCTGTCAGGATTACTTATTTTCCTGATTTCTATATCCAATAGTGAAACCCTGCACAGTATAACATGGTGGTTATGGGGAAGCCTTCAGGTATATGACCTGCGCCTTATTCTTATTGTAAGTGTAATTGTCTTTGTTGGAATTACTATAATATATATATTCTCTCAAGATTTAAACGCGATAAGCATAGGAGAAGAAGAAGCTGTTCATTTGGGCATAAATACTGAAACAGTAAAAAAAATCTTATTTTTTGCTACATCTTTAATTACCGCGAGTATTGTATGTATATCAGGAGTAATTGGTTTTGTAGGACTAATTATTCCCCATATTATGCGCCTGATTGTAGGGCCAAATCACAGGATTTTAATTCCTATATCCTGCATAGCTGCCGCGATATTCATGATAATATGCGATCTATTATCGCGCAGTTTATTCGCGCCTTTGGAAATCCCCATAGGAGTAATTACTTCTTTCGCGGGTGCTATCATATTTATTGTATTGCTGAAAAAATCACAACGGATCAAATAATGAATAATTTATTAAATATATCTGAAATTTGGGCAGGGTATAAAAAAGAGCCTGTAATAAAGGATATTTCTTTCGCTACAAATGAAGGCGATTTTATCGGCATTATCGGCCCTAATGGCTGCGGCAAATCTACTTTACTCAAAACCATAAGCCGCGTATTAACGCCGCAAAAAGGCAAAATATTACTAAATAACACTCCTATACAGAAAATACATTTGAAAGAATTCTGCAGGAATATAGCGTTTGTGCCGCAGGATACACTCATTAATTTTTCCTTTTCCGTATGGGAAATAGTGCTCATGGGCAGAATTCCATATTTAAACAGGCTGCAAGCTGAAAGTAAAGAAGATTTCTCTATAGCCATGGAATCACTTAGGTTGACAGACACGCTAAAGCTTAAAGACAAACTAATAGATGAATTAAGTGCCGGAGAGCGCCAGCGGGTAATTATCGCTAAAGCTTTGGCTCAACAGCCAAGGTTACTTCTACTGGATGAACCTACATCCCATCTGGATATAGGCCACCAGATACAAATTATGGATTTATTAAAAAAATTAAATATTAAAAATAAGCTCAGTATTATTATTGTCATGCATGACCTGAATTTAGCGGGGCTTTATTGCAACCGCATCCTTTTAATGAATAATGGGGCGATTTTTAAACAAGGAGACCCTTTTCAAGTGCTTAATTATCAAAATATAGAGGGCGTATATAAAACAGTTGTGGTAGTAAATAACAACCCTATTACTAAAAAACCTTATGTTGTGTTAGTACCAAAGGATACCTATGCCAACTAAAATAATTCTTATACGGCATGGAGAAACAGTTTTAAGCCTGAAAAAAGCATATTATGGCATTACTGACACACGATTAACCGCTAATGGAAAAAAACAAGCAAAAAGCCTCACAGCTAAGTTACAGCGGGAGAAAGTACAAAAAGTCTATTCCAGTGATTTACGCAGGGCGTTTGATTTCGCGAAAATTATTTTTAAAGATTACCCTATAGAAAAAAACTCTCAACTAAGGGAATTGAATTTCGGGATACTTGAAAAAATGACTTATGAACAAATCATGAAAAAATGCCCTGAATTATATTCCAGCTGGATAAAAAAGCCTTTTGATACTTGTATTCCCAAAGGAGAACACCTGCGGGATTTTAAAAACAGAGTCCTTGATTGTTTTAATAATATTCTACGCGCAAACACGGATAAGATAACCGCGATAGTAAGCCACGCGGGCCCTATCAGGATCATCTTAAATGAGATATTAAAACCTAAAGATATCTGGTCTATAGAGGTAAATCTGGCTAGTATAAACGTAATAACATTTTGTAGGGGCGGGCCTTGCGTCCGCCCAAAATAATACAAAATTATCAAAATCATATTCATGGTATTTAATTATTAATAACCGGACAGAATTACGGGCGGACGCAAGGCCCGCCCCTACAGATTATTTATAGAAAAAATCTAATCCCGCCTCTGCGGGATGTCGCTGGACTTTTTATACTGGCATTACTAATCCCGCCTCTGCGGGATGTCACTGGACTTTTTATACTGGCATTACTAATCCCGCCTCTGGCGGGATGTCACTAGACTTTTTATACTGGCATTACTAATCCCGCCTCTGGCGGGATGTCACTAGACAAATTTTATATAGGAGTTCCATGGGCAAGATTACGTTGGTTTTAGGCGGGACTAGAAGCGGGAAAAGTAATTTCGCGCAAAATATGGCAAAGAAGAATAAAGGCAAATGCGCTTTTATCGCCACATGCCAGCCGCTGGATAACGAAATGAAAAAACGTATTTCAATTCATAAAAAATCGCGGCCGAAACACTGGAAAACTTTTGAAAACCATCAGGATATCCACGAGTTATTAAAAGAAATCGGATCTAAATTTGACATTATAATTATGGACTGTATGACACTGTTGATTTCTAACTTAATGCTCAACGGCTTTAAAGAAAATATAATTAAGGATAAAATTACTAAAACTTTGTCTGAACTCAAAAACATAACAGCTGAATCTATTATCGTATCTAATGAGGTGGGGCTTGGCATTGTGCCTGATAATAAACTAGCAAGAGATTTCAGGGATATTGCCGGCAGGATAAATCAATTAACAGCCGCAAAATCGGATAACGTATATTTTTTAGTTTCAGGCTTACCTTGGAGGATTAAATGAATATTTTAAATGATATTATAAAAAAAATAACTACGATTGACCATAATCTTATGAAAAAGACTCAAACACGGCTTAATAACCTCACCAAACCTTTAAATAGCTTAGGCAGACTGGAAGAATTAGCCAAACTTATAACTGGCATAACTGGAAAAGAAAACCCTGAGTTAAAAAATAAAGTTATCTTTACTTTTGCCGCAGACCACGGCGTAGCAGAAGAAAAAGTAAGCGCGTTTCCCAAAGAAGTTACTGAACAAATGGTTTACAATTTCCTGAATGGCGGCGCGGGGATAAATGTTTTAGCTAACCATATAGGGGCAAAAGTAATAGTCGCGGATTTAGGGGTAGCAAATAAACTCCGAGCTCCAAACTCCAACCTCCAAACTTTTAAAGATAGAAAAATAAACTTTGGCACAAAGAATATGACACAAGGCCCGGCAATGAGCAAAGAAGAAGCAATTAAATCAATTAAAACTGGAATTGATATTTTTGAAGAAGAAGCCTCCGCCGCAGGAGGATCCGCCTGCGGCGGAAATGGTATTGATATTATCGGCACAGGAGAAATGGGAATTGCCAATACCACAGCCGCAAGCGCGATAACCGCTGTTTGGACAAATAAAAA
>JBDRLG010000125.1:0-3830 GCA_043813255.1 Candidatus Omnitrophota bacterium | reverse complement strand
CTCGAGAGTTCATATCGACAGCCCGGTTTGGCACCTCGATGTCGGCTCATCCTATCCTGGGGCTGTATAAGGTCCCAAGGGTCCGGCTGTTCGCCGGTTAAAAGGGTACGCGAGCTGGGTTCAGAACGTCGTGAGACAGTTAAATGACCGTTAGCTGTCTTTAAATCTGGCTAATTGCTGGAAAATCTGGGTATCTCATGTTACTACTTGACGATTTATTCTCTATAAGATATGATGTTGTCAGGAGTGAAAATATATGAGTGCAGATAATCAGCAGGAAAGACCAAGAGAAATAACAGCATATATTTCAGGTTTTGTTGATGGAGAAGGCTGTTTTTCGATAACAATTCAGAGAAGCGGCAATGTGAAATTGGGGATTCAAGTAATTCCGGAATTTCATGTTTCACAGCATCAAAACAGGACAGAAGTGCTTGAAGTGATTAAGAATGAATTAGGTTGTGGATATATTAAGCCTAATAATTATCGTAATCCAAAGGATCAAACTTCTGTTTATGTAGTGCGAAATATTGATGATCTCCGTAATAAAATAATACCATTTTTCAAAAGTTCCCCGCTTATTTCTATTAAACAAAATGATTTTGAGAAATTTGCTCAAGTCGTAGATTTAATGAAAGAAGGAAGGCATTTAAAAAAGAATGGTTTAATTGAAATATTACATATTGCTTATTCAATGAATTTTAATGGTAAATATCGTAAGCAAAAGTTAGAAGAAATGATTTTTATCTTGGAATCTTCAGAGACTGTACGCCAGAATCCGCCGTAGGCGGATAAGATACAGTCCGAACTGCATAGCGATATGCAGAGATCAACAGAAATGATTGATCCTTCGCAATAATTTTGCGAAAGTAACATAATTGTCGGTCTCTATCTGATGTGGGTGTTAGGATATTTGAAGGGGAGCTCTCTTCAGTACGAGAGGACCTAGAGAGACGAACCTCTGGTGTTCCAGTTGTCCTGCCAAGGGCAAAGGCTGGGTAGCTATGTTCGGAAGGGATAAGCGCTGAAAGCATCTAAGTGCCAAGCCCACCTCAAAACTAAATATCCCTCTGTGCAGTAATGCGCAGTAAAGATAGGTTGTAGACTACGACCTTGATAGGCGCAATGTGTAAGATCCGTAAGGATTTGAGCTAATGCGTACTAATCTATCGATCGGCTTGGCCATATATACTTTTTCTCTGGTCGGTTGAATTTAGTTTTATTTTTAATTTTGTAGTTGTTTATGGTATAGGAAAGTATTAGATACTTTCCTATACCATAAAAAATCTTTTTAGGAGTATCATTACCGAGGGGGAAACACCCGTTCCCATTTCGAATACGGTAGTTAAGCCCCACAGGGCCGATGGTAGTGTATTCGTAAGGATATGTGAGAGTAGGTCGATGCTCCTTTAAATTAAAGACCCTGCAGTTATATTACTGCAGGGTCTTTTTTGCAATTTACTTGTGCATAAAGAGGCTGTTGCAAAACTCCATTGCTGTCATCCTGCGCGAAAGCGCAGGATCTATTATCCTGTGGTTAAACCACAGGACCTAAAATGCTTATAGATTCTGCGGTCAAGCCCTCGGCTTCGCCGCGAGGCGAGCCGCAGAATGACAAATTTAAGGCATTTCGCAACAGGCTCATAAACCCGCCACGTCCCGTTGGGACTCCGCCGTTGGCGGGGTCCCTTGCGGGATAGGGCCGGTCGAAAAATCTCGACGAGATTTTTCGTGTTTGCCCTAATAAATTAGTATAATTTCTCAGGACTATTCTTGGGCAATCTTCTTTATGAAAACAGATTGACCAAGGCCGGGGTAATCCAGAATTTAGCTTGCATTATTTTATTACAGATGATCCGACGATATCGGATTTCTAATGCAAAATTTCGGGATAAAAAAGCAAAGAACCCCGACTTAATTCGGGGTTCTTTGTAGGTGATAGGCCTAATAGCTTTCGCTATCAGTTAACCTCCTTTTAGTAAACGCTTAATTTACATAAAAAGTATAGAATATTTTTTTAAGGAATTCAAGGTAAAATTATAGATTTTAGAAAGCGTTTTCAATAATTTATTTTTTTGTTACTTTGCTTGAAGAAATAATTTAGTTATGATAAACTAGTAACAATTGTTTGTTAATGTAAGTGAAGAGGATATTTATTAATGCATGATAAAAGAAGCCATGAAAGATTAATCGTAATAGGGGATGTTACTCTTAAAGATGAATCAAATAATTCTATTATTGCTGAAGGGTTTTTGGATAATATAAGTTATTCGGGAGCTTTGATTTTTTTACGTAAGGAAATAGAACAAGGCAAAGATGTACTCGTTGAGTTCAAAATGAGTTTTTTAACTATGCCTATATGTATAAAAGGCAGAATTAAGTATATTAAGCAGTCTCTCAAATACAAATATCCTGTTTTTAAGGCGGGGTTAGAATTTAGTGAGTCTGATAAAGGCAAGGTAGAGTATATTATAAAAAGGATTCATGCCGTGATGGCAGAAAAAAAGAGGAATCAAGAAAATATTGAACCGCCTGATTTTATTGCTTATTAGTTTTTTTGCGGTAAATCTTGGCTTGATTTTTTTTGGATTTTTTTGAGAAATAATTTATGAAAGAACAGAGGAAATTCGATAGGCTTACTAGCCCGGGAAAGGTAGTTTTTAAAGATAAAGATATTCCCGATGCTGTCATAATGGATATTAGTTATGGCGGAATTGCGATTTATTCAAAGGAAAAATTTGAAATAGGCCAATATCTATCTTTTGAATTAAAGATGGATTTAGTGCATGAACCTGTTAAATGCAATGGTATAATTAAATATGTAATTGAAAAAGAGAGTTATGGCGCTTTAATTTATAAAGTAGGAATAGAGTTTGTTGATATGAATAAAGATGGCGTTGCTTTTATTATTAAGAGAATCCAGTATATTTTTGCTGATCTGCAGAGAAAAAAAGTTAATAGTAAATCTCCGGATTTTATTCCGTATTAAGAATGGTTTTTGTTACAGGCAGGCCCGAGTTTTAATAATAAGATAATAAAGTAATAAGTTTAAAAATGTGAGGTGGGTATGAAGAGAATTTTGTTGGTTGATGATGAAGCCGATATAAGAGAGGCAGTGAAAAAAAAGCTGGTTCAAGAGAATTATGAGGTGATTACTGCTTCAGAAGGACATGAAGTTTTAAATATATGCAAAACGAATAATCCTGATTTGGTTATATTGGATGTCGCTATTCCCCGTATTAATGGGTATGAGATATGTGAAAGAATAAAACAGGATTCTGAAACCAAAAATATCCCGGTATTATTTGTAACTGGAAAAGAATTGAATCCCAAAGGGATTATTGAACGCTGTAATACTTTAGGGGCGTATGGTTTTATCCGTAAACCTTGCGCGATAACTGAGATATTAGCAAAAATAAAAGAAATTTTGGGTTAAAAATAACCTGCTCCTTAGTATAAGTACTTAAAAATTCTCTTACGATAATTTTTTATGGTATGGGAAAGTATAAAACATTTTCCCAACCACTGAAAATCTTTTATGATTATTACTGAAGGTGATTTTCTTAAGTATACTGCGGAGTTAATAATGTAGAGTATAAAAACCTATAAGCATTATTGAAAAGAAACCTGCTCCATAGTATAAGCACATAAAAATTCTCTTACGATAATTTTTAAGTATACTACGGAGTTAATAATGTGAAGTATAAAAACCTATAAGCATTATTGAAAAGAAACCTGCTCCATAGTATAAGCACATAAAAATTCTCTTACGATAATTTTTAAGTATACTACGGAGTTAATAATGTGAAGTATAAAAACCTATAAGCATTATT
>JBDRLG010000124.1:0-5044 GCA_043813255.1 Candidatus Omnitrophota bacterium | reverse complement strand
AACTCTTTGATAAATAACGGGATATGTAAAAAGCTCACTTGCCCCCTTGTTTTGTATTCTTTAGCTGCATTAAGAGGCTGGTTTATGAGCGGAAAAGTTTTTCGGAATCTTTCGGCGAGGACTGTTTGAGCCCGTCCTGGCTCGTAAGAGCCGACGGGGGAGAACGCTAAAGTTCACAATATTTACGAAAGAACCAAAATTTATTGATTAGGCAATTAAATACTATTAATATTTAGAACCTATCCGGATATTGATCGTCGAGAAAGAGGAGCATTTACTCGATCCGAGGCAAGCCTGCCTGCCGGCAAGGCAGGCAGGACGATGGCGTAGCCACAGCACTACTCCGAGGACGAACGACGCAGCCGCAGGCCGAGGAAATGACATCACTTCCGACGAGTAATATTAAGGTAGGTTTTAAATATATGTTTAATTTTTGCAGTTTTTGTTTAATCCAGTATTTTTTTTGAATAGGCATATAGAAAATCTTTATATGCCTTTTTCATCCGCGAAGAATTTATCATAGCTAAGGCTTTATTAGTTAAGGAAATTATTTCTGTTTCAGCAAATTTAAGAGCGCCTGAATGGGTTATAATTTCACGCATTTTTGATAAATCAAGCGCAGTTATTTTTTCTTTTGAAAAGATATTTTTTATAATTTTTTTATTTTTTGAATTCGAGTGTTTATAGGCATACCAAACAAGGATAGTTTTTTTAGCTTCCTGCAGGTCTACAAGAGGGGATTTGCCTGTTTCGCTCTCTTGCGCGAACATTCCCAAGATATCATCTTTTATCTGGAATGCCTTACCCAGGCAGGAGCCGTATTTGCAGATTAAATCTATTTGAAATTGGCCTGTTCCGGCAAGTATAGCTCCGATAGACAATGGGCAGGCAAAAGTATAATGCGCGGTTTTATAGGTATAGATTTTATAAATATCTTCTTTGGTAATTTCATCTATGTTCTTTGTGCCGTATAAAAGCTCAATAAATTCTCCGCTTCCCGTGTATATGGCCGCTTCAATGAATTTCTTTAAGGCTTTTTCTTTTCTTGAAGGGTTTTCTTTTATAGAGATAAAAGTATCAATTGCTATGGCATATAGTACATCGCCTGCGACGATTGAAAGGTCTTGGCCGTTGAATTTTATATTTTTGAATTTTTCCAAATGGGTATTGAATATTTTGTGCATGGAGGGTTTTCCTCTGCGAGTATCTGATTTATCTATGATATCATCGTGTATGAGCATGAAGTCGTGCAAAAGCTCTATAGAAAGGGCGCTTTTGAATAGTCCTGAAGCAGGTTTTTTAGAAAAACCAAGGTAGCCTATAATAAAAAGAATAGGCCTCGCTCTTTTGCCGTCGCGTAATATAAATTCTTTTATATTGCGTGATAGCAGGGGGGATATTTTGTTAAGAGAATAAATCCGGTCAATGTTCTTTGAAAGAATCTTTAGTTCTTTGTCTATTTTATTTTTTATCTCGTTAAGCATAGAGTAATAATAACATAGAATATAGTTTTCTACAAATATATAAGTGGGAATAAGTCAATAAAAAGCGGTGAATGGGTATTTACTAATTTCTTTATAAAGAAAGAGACCGGTATTGTTTTTTTAAAAAGGTTACCAAAACAGGTTTTTTTTTACTTGTATATATAGGAGAGTATAAAAATTATCTTTCTAAACCTCCGCCTGACCCCGCCTTGGCGGGGTCAAAACGGCTGAGACTGCGAAAATCGCCAAAGGCGATTTTCTTGCTTGTATATATGTAACTAATGATTAATAAATAGGCACATTGTAGTGTTTCTATAAGCATGATTTGGAACATTGACGTTCAGGAAGGCTCATTTTTGGGTTCTCTTGAGCGTTTTTTTTGTATCTTTAAGGTTTGTAGTGTGGTAAAATACGAGTTTATAAGAAGTAAGAGAGACTTTAATTATTCAAAACATAGTTGGTTAATTAATTAATTAACCACTCACCAATTAATTATTTTTTTATAGGGAGGTATGAAATGAGCGTTAGACAGGAAGCTTTAAACAGAATAAAAAGTGTGGATTTTGAAGTAAAAGAACTGCCTAAAAAAGTATCCAGCTATTTTGGAGAGAATACTTTTAATATAGAAACAATGCAGAAGTATATCTCTAAAGAGACATTTGAAGCTTTTAAAGCATGGATGTCAGAAGGGATAGTAATAACTCTTGAACAGGCTAATCAGATAGCTGAAGCTATGAAAGAATGGGCTATTTCTAAAGGCGCGACTTATTATACGCATTGGTTTCAGCCGATGACCGGCTTAACTGCTGAAAAACATGATAGCTTTATTTCTATCAGCGGGCAGGGAAAAGTAATTGAAAAATTTTCAGGCTCGAAACTTATACAAGGCGAGCCTGACGCAAGCAGTTTTCCTTCTGGCGGCATACGCGCTACTTTTGAAGCAAGAGGTTATACCGCTTGGGACCCTTCCAGCCCGGCGTTTATTATTGACAGTAAATTAGGTAAAACTCTTTGTATTCCGACAATTTTTATTTCTTATCATGGAGAAGCATTAGATAAAAAACTGCCTCTTTTGCGTTCTGATGAGGCTTTAAATAGCGCCGCGATAAATCTGTTAAGGCTTTTTGGCCACAAAGACGTTAAGAAAGTTTATTCGACCTGCGGGGCTGAACAGGAATATTTTTTGATTGATAGAAATTATTATAATTTAAGGCAGGATTTATTATTAACCGGGCGTACTTTAGTAGGCGCGCCTTCGCCTAAAGGCCAGCAATTGGAAGATCAGTATTTTGGCACAATAAAAGAACGCGTGCTTAATTATATGTTTGAAACAGCTGAAGAAGCCTATAAGCTTGGTATTCCGGTAATGACCAGGCATAATGAAGTCGCGCCGCATCAATATGAGTTTGCGCCTATATTTGAAGAGTCAAATATAGCAGCGGATCATAACCAACTTTTAATGGAAGTTATGAAAAAAGTGGCATTAAGGCATAATTTAGTCTGTCTTTTGCATGAAAAGCCATTCGCGGGAATTAATGGAAGCGGAAAACATCTTAATTGGGCATTAGCTGATAATAAAGGAAATAATCTGCTTAATCCGGGAGAAACTCCTGAGGACAATCTGCAGTTTTTAACCGTATTAGCAGCGGTTTTGAGGGCTGTTTATCTGCATGCTGATCTTTTACGCGCGACTGTCGCTTTGGCAGGCAATGAGCACCGTTTGGGAGCCAATGAAGCTCCTCCGGCGATAATCAGCGTTTTTCTTGGAGAACAGCTTTCCACTATTCTGGATATGATTGAAAAAGGGGTAAAAAATAAAGTTTCCAAAAAGGATATTGTTGATTTAGGATTGGCAAGGCTGCCAAAATTTAATAAGGATATGACTGACAGGAATCGCACTTCGCCTTTTGCTTTTACCGGTGCCAAGTTTGAATTTAGGGCGGTGGGGTCTTCGCAGAATATATCTACGTCTATCACCATAATTAATACGATTATCGCCGATAGCATTGATTATGTCGCGCAGATGATAAAGAAAGCATCAGCGGGCAAGGATTTTAATACCGCGGCAGTGCAAGTGATAGCACAGGTAATCAAAGAGACAAAAGCCGTGCGTTTTGAAGGCAATAATTATTCTCCTGAATGGGTCAAAGACGCAAAGAAGAGAGGCCTGCCTAATGTCGCTTCTACTTATGAAGCGCTTGAGGCATTTATTAAAAAAGAAAATATAGAACTGTTTGAAAAATATAAAGTTTTTTCAAAAAATGAGCTTCAGGCGCGGTATAAAATTTGGCTGGATATGTATAATTTGATACTGGAAATTGAAGCAAATACTTTGAATGAAATGGTTAATGCCAGCATTGTTCCCGCGGGATATGAATATCAACAGCTTCTGGCGGAGAATTTAACCACAGTAGCCAATCTTAAGAAAAGCGAAAAAATAACTTTTGAAACAGCTGCGTTAAATGACCAGAAACAGCATTTGAAAGAAATTGTTTCTAAAATATTCTATGTCAGGCGCAATACAAAAGAAATGATGAAACTTCTGGATGAAGCGAAAAAATTAGATCATGAAAAACGCGCCAAACTGTATTTTGAAGGGCTTAAGCCTTTGATGGATCATATCAGGAGGCATGTTGATGATTTGGAATGTGTAGTCCCTGATGAACACTGGGATTTGCCTAAATACAGGGAAATGCTGTTTATAAAGTAAGTATCGTAAAATTTTAGATTCTGCGGTCAAGCCCTCGGCTTCGCCGTGAGGCGAGCCGCAGAATGACATTATAAGATTAACAGGACAAGGACGTCTTTGTAATTTAAAGGCGTCCTTGTTCTTATTTAAGAGTGATTAATAATTAGTTAATACTGAAAAAGTATTACTACTATGATTACACCGATTAAAAAATAGATTACACAGATTAGAACCTCGTCGAGATTTTATCGGTGTAATCTATTCTAAAATCTGTGTAATCAAGTTGTTGCTGGGTTTTTCAGCAATAACTAATTAAGCATATTATGATTACCATATTGATTGCGCATAACGAGAAAAAATTAGATAATCTTGTCTGGCATCTATTGCAGGAGGGAGGTTATTCATTACTGCAGGGGCCTGAAGATAATAGGATTATCAATAGCGTAAGCATAGAAGAATCAATAGCGGAAATAGAAAAATCATTGAATAATCAAAAAAAAGGTGTATTATATAAATCCATTTTGGAAAAAATAGAAAAACCGATATTTGAGCGTATTTTGGAACGTACTTATGGTAATCAACTTAAGGCGGCCAGAATTTTAGGGATTAATCGTAACACTATGCGGGCTAAAATAAAAAAGCTGGGAATTAACCCAGAATTGTATAAAGAATAAAAATATTTTGTTATTGTTCTTTTGTGTCATCGTCCGGCTTGTCCGGACGCTCTATAGTCATGGATTGCCCGAACAACAGACTGTGTCGTAATTGCATTTTTGGTAGCCGCTCCGTAAGCGGAGCGTTTTACCAGCGTCGGAAACGCAACCTAAAGGTTGCGGCTACCGCGTTAAAATATAGATTGTGTCCCAGTCTG
>JBDRLG010000123.1:0-7555 GCA_043813255.1 Candidatus Omnitrophota bacterium | reverse complement strand
GTCCGATCAACAGACTGTGTCGTAATTGCATTTTTGGTAGCCGCTCCGTAAGCGGAGCGTTTTACCAGCGTCGGAAACGCAACCTAAAGGTTGCGGCTACCGCGTTAAAATATAGATTGTGTTCCAGTCTGCAAGTCGGGCGATAACTAAATAAAATTTATGTCATTGCCCTCCTCCGACTTGATCGGAGGATCAACCGGGCAATCCAGTTATCATTACTTCGTACAAATCATCCCAATCAGGATTAATTTTTTTCAATAAGGTTTAACTTCCACTGGCGCTTGTACTTTTTAAAGCGTTTTTCTCTCTTTATAGCATTCTCCGGATCGCTATATTGCTCATAATACACAAGTTTATTTATATTATATTCTTTAGTAAATCCTTCAACAACCTTATTTTTATGTTCCCAAACTCTTTTTATTAAATCAGAAGTAACCCCTATATATAAAGTACCCTTTCTTTGGCTTGCGAGAATATAAACAAAATAAGACTTTTCTACCATAAAACTATTATGAAACAACCCCTGTCATCCGTACGATTCACCTGACTGTCATTCCCCGACTTGTTCGGGGAATCCATGGATCTGGATCGTCCGATCGAGTCGGACGATGACTAAACAAGATCTTTGTCATTCTTACCACCCCATTATTTCTTCAATCTTTCTGCCGATATTTTCCACGCTCATAAATGCTTCGCCAATTAAGACCGCGTGGACTCCCAGTATTTTCAGAAATAGTATATCTTTATACTCCTTAAGACCGCTTTCCACAACAATTACTTTATCTTTGGGAATAAGCGTAAAAAGCTTTTCTGTAGTCTTTAAATCTACTTCTAATGTACGCAAATCACGGTTGTTTATGCCGATTATCGGGGTTTTTAATTTTAAAACTTTCTTAAGCTCTTTTTCTGAATGTGTTTCAACCAGACAATCAATGCCGAGGCTTTCTGATATTTCCAGTAATTCAACCAGTTTATCTTTAGAAAGCAAATCCGCTATTAATAATACCGCGTCAGCCCCGTAAAGCCTTGATTCATAAATCTGGTAAGGCTCTAAAATAAAATCTTTTCTTAATACCGGCACATCTATTATAGACTTTACTTGATTAATATAAGAAAGATTACCCAGGAAATAATCTTCTTCCGTTAGCACTGATACAGCCTGCACCCCCGTTTCTTTATAAATAGCGGCTATTTCCTGCAGGTTAAAATTTTCCCTGATTACACCTTTTGAAGGAGAAGCCTTTTTTATCTCCGCTATTAATGAAATCTGCCGCGGTTTATTTATCGCCTCCATAAAAGGCCGTGTTTCAGGCAGGCCTTGGATTTTAGCTTTTAACTCTTCTTCAGGCAAAGCCTGTTTTGCCAGTTCAATTCTTTGTTTCTTTTTTGACACAATTTCTTTAAGTATGTCTGTTTTTTTCATTTAAATCCCCCTTAATCCCCCTTTTTCAAAGGGGAAAAATATATACAAATACCACTCTCTTTTTCTCCCCTTTAACAAAGGGGAGTTAGAGGGGATTTTTATTAACCAAAGATACTGCTATATTCTCTGAGAAAACTCTCTTAATAACTCTAATTTCTTCAACGCCTTTTTTGAATCAATAGATTCCTGCGCAAGGCCAATGCCCTCTTTTATGGACACTACTTTATCCGCCGCGTAAATTGCCGCCGCGGCATTTAACACTACTATATCCCGGTAAGCGCCGGGTTTGCCGTTTAAAACATCTGTAAGTATTTTAGCATTATCAACAGCAGAACCTCCTCTAATATCATCAAGCCCTGCCCTTTTTATCCCGAAATCTTCCGGATTGATTTCGTAAGTCTTCACATTATCTTTATAAGTTTCAGCGATAAATGTCGCGGCGGTAGTAGTTATTTCGTCTAAACCATCTTCTCCATGCACTACCAGAGCATGAACAGTCCCTAAATTACGCAAAACATTCGCTAAAACCTCAGCCCAGCGTTTATCGTATACCCCTATCAATTGATGAGTAGCTCCCGCCGGATTGCTTAACGGGCCTAAAATATTAAACATCGTCCTTTTACCAATCTGTTTTCTGGCAGGCATAGCATATTTCATCGCGGGGTGTAAATTCTGCGCGAATAAAAACGCCACTCCTATTGCCTCAAGGCATTCCTCTATGCGCTCAGGCGGCATATTTATGTCCACACCCAATGCTTCCAAAACATCCGCGCTTCCTGACTTGCTGGAAACCGAACGGTTGCCGTGTTTGGCAACAGTAATACCACATCCAGAGGCAACAAACGCCGTCGCGGTAGAAATATTAAATGTGCCTTTGGCGTCCCCTCCTGTTCCGCAAGTATCTAAAACAACCCTATTACAAATATTAACTCTGCTGACATGAAGCCGCATAATAGTTACTGCCGCGGTAAGCTCTTCCGCAGTCTCGCCTTTATCAGACAACGCGGTTAAAAAAGAGACTATATCTGAATCTAAGGCTTTACCGCTCATTATCTCTTCCATAACCGCACCCATTTGAGAGGCAGCCAAATCTTTGCCGGAAGATAATATTTTTATAGCTTCGGTTATCATGGCTAAAAAAGTCAAAAAATAAAATATAACAAAATCTGGTAGCCGCAAGCTTTAGCTTGCGTTCTATCCCGCAGGCTAAAGCCTGCGGCTACCTTAATTATAGATTGCCCGATCAAGTCGGGCAATGACATTATTTTATATTTTCAAAAAATTCCTCAAGATATCTTTCCCAGCTTTAGTCAAGATAGATTCCGGATGAAACTGCACTCCCCAAAGCGGATATTGTTTATGTTTCAACCCCATAATTTCATTATCCTTTGTCCAGGCAATTATCTCCAGCATTTTAGGAAAACTTTTCTTTTCCACTACCAATGAATGATACCTCGTCGCTTCAAAAGGGTTAGGGATATCTTTAAAAATTGCTTTCTGATTATGATAAATCAAAGAGGTTTTTCCGTGCATAAGTTTCTTTGCGTGGACAATACGCCCGCCGTAAACATATCCAATAGCCTGATGGCCTAAACAAACCCCAAGAATAGGAATCTTACCAGCGAATTCTTTTATGCAATCGCATGAGATACCGGCGTTTTCCGGCCTGCCCGGCCCGGGAGAAACAACAATTTTCTCAGGCCGCATTTTTTTAATTTTATCAATAGTAATTTTATCATTCCTAAATACCTTGATATTCGCCCCCAGCTCACCAAGATACTGGACTAAATTATAAGTAAACGAATCATAATTATCAATCATTAATAACATAACTTATATCTTTCTTAGCATATAGGGGGAAAATTTATTTTTATTGTTTCCTATACGCTATTTATTCCTTCTCTCTCCAAATCCTCGCGCCTAAACCTTCTAGTTTTTTTTCTATATTTTCATACCCTCTTTCCAGATGATAAATTCTGGAAATCGCGGTTTTGCCTCTAGCCGCAAGCCCCGCTAACACAAGGCCTGCTGAAGCCCTCAAATCAGAAGCCATAACAGGCGCTCCTGATAAATACTTTGTTCCGTCTATAATCGCGTGAGGCCCTTCCCTCTGTATACAAGCGCCCATACGGTTTAATTCAGCCACATGCATGAACCTGTCAGGATAAATTTTTTCCGTTACAACACTAATACCTTTAGTCACAGCCATCAAACTCATCATCTGCGCCTGCATATCTGTAGGAAATCCCGGATAAGGAAGTGTGGTAACATTTACCGGCTTAATCTGCCTGCGGCAACGCACAGATAACGAACCGCTCTTCTGTATTATAGAAGCTCCTGATTCAGACAATTTATCAATCAATGCCCCTAAATGCTGAGGCATCACATTTTTTATAACCACATCGCCTCTGGTAATTAAAGCCGCTAACATAAGAGTGCCTGCTTCTATCCTGTCAGGGATTATCTTATGTTCCGCGCCATGCAGATGCTTTACTCCTTCTATTTCTATACAAGGCGTGCCATGGCCTTTAATTTTAGCGCCCATCTTAATAAGAAAATCCGCGAGATCTGCTACTTCCGGCTCGCAAGCGGCTGATTCTATTATTGTTTTGCCCTTTGCCAAAACCGCGGCCATCATTATATTATCCGTAGCAAGAACCGATGAACCATAAGCCCCTCCCAAATACATACTGGAGCCTTTAAGATTATCCGCCTTTGCATGGACATAACCAGCCTCAATACTAATATCCGCGCCCAAAGCCTTCAAACCTTTAATATGCAAATCTACAGGCCGTAAACCAATAACGCATCCTCCGGGTAAAGATACCTTTGCTTTTTTAAATTTTCCTAAAAGCGGGCCCAGCACGCAAAATGAGGCCCTCATAGTAGAAACCAACTTATAATCGGCAACACAGCTTGGTTCTTTTGAACGGGTAATAACAACCGTGCCTTTATTAAATTCCGCGTTTTTGCCTAATGAACGCAGGATTTTTAACATCGTATTTGTGTCCCTTAAATTAGGCACACTTTTTATTACACAGGGTTCATCCGTCAATAAAGCAGCCGCCAGTATAGGCAGGACAGCGTTCTTAGCCCCCGATACTGTTACTTCCCCTTTTAATCTTAATCCGCCTTCAATAACAAGTTTATCCATATACGGTTGTCATCCTGCGGCTTGACCGCAGGATCTCATTATTTATAATTAGCTACAATAACTCTATCTATACCATTATAATCTTTAATTATATCTATTATCTCAAAATCTTGAGTATTTTGAAACATATTTTCTATTTTTTCTTTCTGCCCAAATCCTATTTCCATAACCAAAAATCCGCCTTCTTTTAAATACCCCGCGGATAGTTCAATAATCTTACGATAAAAATCTAAACCGTCCCTGCCGCCGTCTAAAGCAATACGCGGCTCATATTTGACTTCCGGCTGTAACCCTTCAATATCTTGCGTTGGAATATACGGAGGATTAGTTACAATTAAATCATAAATACGTAGGGACAGGTCGTGACCTGTCCGTTGTCCGTCACAAATATTAAATAAATCACCTTCAATAAAATTAATTCTATCTGCCACATTATTCAAAACCGCGTTCTCTTTAGCTATTTTTAAAGCTGATTTGGAAACATCCACCGCGGTAATTTTAACATCAGTTAATAATTTCGCTAAACTTACAGCGATACAGCCAGAACCAGTTCCTATCTCCAATATTTTTTTTCTTATACCATTTTTTGTCATCCTGCGCGAAAGCGCAGGATCTATCGCCGTCGATATTATTCGTCCTTTAGACTCAGAATGACGCGAAAATAAACGTTTCGCAGTCGTCTCTCGATGGACCAATTTAATCGCTATCTCCACAAGAATTTCCGTATCGGCGCGGGGAATAAGCACATCCTTATTAACCTTAAACTCCAATCCCATGAATTCAGCCTTGCCTAAAATATATTCTAGAGGCTCGCCCAAAACCCTTCTTTTCAAAACAGAAGAAATAAGCAAAGCTTTTTCCTTAGGCAATACTATATCTTTATTAATATATAAAGCAGGCCTGCCGCAATTTAATACTTCAGTAAATAATAATTCCGTTTCAGTCATAACCCTTTATTTATTTAGGCAATTTTATTTTAACATATTCAAAGAATCTTTCACAATCTTTCAAAGCTTTCTCAGCTTCCGTCCTAAAGACTAATCTCTCTTCATATTCAGCCATGCCTTTGATGCTAAGTATCCTTGCGATCCTGTTTGCGTTGGTGCTTATTTCTTCATCATCGGGTTTAATTGTCTTAAAAAGAGCCGCTGCTTCATTGTGGCTTTCACTGGCATTACGCTTACCCAAAAAATATGTACACATCGCGTCAGACCCGGAGATTACCGCGTGTATCGCGCTAATAGTAGTAGCATTCCATTCATTAACCTCAAAGGAATTTTTTGCCGCGTGATAACACTCTTCAGCTCTTTTTAGATAATTAGTATATAAAGACTTCTCCACATCTCTGGTTTTAAATTTCGGCGTCATACCTTATCCTTTCACAAAGAAAATATTTCAATCCCTTTGTTTATTTCAGAAAGAAATTTTTGCCTCATTTTTCTCTTAGTTTCCTGCTCAGTTAATATATACGGCGACAGCCTATTCCCGTAAGTTTCAAGACAAATATTTGATAACTTCTCTATCGTGGGTTCTATTCTTTTCTTGTCTTTAATATCTTTAACTAAGAAAAAAACATCAATATCACTGTCTGTTTTCTCTTCGCCTTTAGCAATAGAACCAAATAAGATTACTTTCTTAACCAAATTTTTAGGTATATTTGCCAAAATCATCCCTTTTAAATCATCAAGCGGATCCTTTATACGGGAGACGCCATTGATAAATTCTGATAATACCTTGAAGGCATAACTTTTACGGTTAACTTTCCATAAATGCGCTTTGCCGATAGTGACGAAATTTACAAGATTTACTTCGGATAATTCCCGCATAGCCCTATTAATGCTCATATGAGATACTTTCAAAATAGAAGCGATTTCCCTTTCGCTCATTGAAGCTTCGTGAGTTATTAAAAATCCAGCTATTTTTAGTTTTACAGCCGAATTTAATATATCTGTTAATGAAGCATTAAATTTCATGATTTTCTCCTTGTCTACGGAGACAACACCCGCGCAATTCCTTTAAGCGCGGGGCGCCTTGTAACATACCTGTTACAAGTGTAACATAGCCATAAGCCATGTCAAGCCTTTATGTATTATTTTCAATATTTTTATATATTAAGGAGTTGTTAGACTATTTTATATTATAAATTTTTAGTTTCTCTAAACTATAATAAGACGTATCTAACTAAGGCTACAATAACAAGTTACGCAACAAATATTTCCTAAACAGCGCTCCTCCAAAGAAATATTTGTTACCGAATTATATTATTTACAACAAATTACGTATAGAATCTCTATAGGGACAGACAGGCACTGTCCGTTATCGTTATCTATATCTGATAATTGATTAGGATTATAATTATTAATGATAAGGATTGCATGAACGTGATTAGGCATAATAATAAATGTATCAATTTCAATGGTATTATGATATTTTGACAGATTCTGAAGGGATGTTTGACAAATTTGACCATAGGAATTTAAAATCATTTCGTTATTCTTGATTTCGCCAAACCATTCTTTACGATTTGCTGCGCATGTTGTGAGAAAATAATAATTGGGCTGGGAATAATTGTATCCGGGTAAACGATTATGGGATTTGCGGGTTAATATTTTTGACAATGTATTTTATTGTTTTGTAATGATTAATTATATCATTGATAATGACCATTATATTATATCGGATCCCGCCTTGGCGGGGTCCCTACATATTTGTCCCTGCATATTTTGTATTTTGTTTGATTGTTTTTTGTATTTTTATTTAATTTATTTTTTTCATAACACAAAAATCAGCTGCCTTACGGAGCGGCGAAGCCGCGGAGTAAGGTCAGCTGGATTGCTTGGTTATACAGTTTTCATTTAATTTTATATTATTAAAATTATTAGGGTTTTCAACGTCTTTATCCCATGTCGCGGGGTTAGTAATAATGTATTCACGGATATTATTTAATGATTTATCGTTTCTGATGATGTGGTCGTGGA
>JBDRLG010000122.1:0-2248 GCA_043813255.1 Candidatus Omnitrophota bacterium | reverse complement strand
ACTGGTATAGTACCAGCGGAAAATGGAAAAAAGAAGAAAAGAACAATGCCTTGTTTTTATATCTAAAACAGCATGGCATAGAAACCTATTATGACAACCTCAATCTCAAAAGCATTATTTTTTAATCTTATTCCATCGTTAGAAGGAAAGAGAATAGCGCGGATTCTGACATCAAAAAGCATTTTGTCCTCCTTTGTGGTAAAAAGCTTTTCTGACAGTTTTCTCGTTTAGCTTAAGCGCCTTGGCGATTGCCGCGAAGCTCATCCCCAAAGCGCGAAATTCTGCTACCCTTGGGGTTATTTTGTGATATAATTTTATAGATTCAAGCGGTGGGAGTATTATTGTGGCTTTTAATTCGGCGGCAGTTCGAATTGGTACGCACCACAACCGCCATTGTCTCTGCTTTTTAATACAAACCTAAAGAAGACATGAAAAGAATTATATCAAGTATATTGGTATTTAGTTTTTTTATTGCCTCTCCGGTTGTCTTTGCCCAAGACGTAAGCAGTATCGTAGACGGCAATAATCAATTTGCCTTTGAATTGTATTCCAAATATAAGTCAAGAGATGGGAATATATTTTTTTCTCCTTACAGTATTTCTTCTGCTTTGGCTATGACATACGAAGGGGCAAGAGGAGAAACCGCTGACCAGATGCAGGCAGTATTTCATTTTCCTGAAAATGCCTCTACCCGCAGGGATTCTTTCCTAAAGCTATACCAGCAAATAAACAAGAAGGATAAAAAATATAAACTTAGTACGGCAAATGCCTTATGGGCGCAGAAAGATTATAAATTTCTAGAAGATTATTTTAATTTAATAGAAGAATACTATGGGGGTAAGGCAACGAATCTTGATTTTGCTAAAGATACTGAGAGGTCTCGTGTAACAATAAATAGCTGGGTGGAAGATCAGACAAATAATAAAATAAAGAATTTAGTTCCTTCAGGTATATTGACCTCGTATACCCGTTTAGTTCTTACTAATGCGGTTTATTTTAAAGGATTCTGGCTTAAGCAGTTTGGTAAGAAAGATACCAAAGATGAAAACTTTAGGATTGCTCCGGGAAATACAATTAAAGCGCCGATGATGCATTTAAACGGTGAAGAATTAGAGTTTAATTATGCCCAAACAGATAAACTGCAAATCTTAGAACTGCCTTATGAAGGTAAAGAGCTCTCGATGCTTATACTACTTCCTAAAGAAGATGATTTAGGAAGTATAGAAGGAGTTTTAAGCCGTGACAAGTTAACCGAATGGAAGGGGCTGCTTAGGAGAGAAAAAGTTGAAGTTTATTTACCCAGATTTAAATTTGAAACTAAATATTTTATGGCTAATGATCTTGAAAATATGGGAATGCCGGATGCATTTACACCGGGTATTGATTATGGAGGCAAAGCAGATTTTTCAGGTATGACTGGCAATAAGAAATTAAATATAGACGAGATAATCCATCAGGCTTTTGTAGATGTAAATGAAGAAGGCACAGAAGCTGCTGCCGCAACAGCCGTAATGATGGCTGATGGGATAGAGATGCCAGAAACAATAAAGATATTCAAGGCAGACCATCCATTTGTATTTATAATTCAAGACAGAAGCACAGGTAATATCCTGTTCGTAGGCAGGGTTAGCGACCCAACGAAATAAGAAGTAAATTCCTCATCTAATATTTTCTTCCCCGTGTAGGAAGCCTGCCTGTTGGCAGGGGATAGGAGAGGGAAAAATGACGGCTATCAATGTCGCAATCCTTCATGGAATTGGCAAGAACGAAATTGGTTATGCTGATGATCTTGAAAATGGCATAAGAAAAGAATTCAACGCTTATCTTAAAAAGACTACCGGTCTGTCAGATGAAAATACAGTTAAATTAGTATTCAGGCCTATTGTCTGGGATGATATTCTGGGTAGTAGTGAGGGGGAGCTAAAAGTTGTACTTGAGCGGCTCTTAAAGCAAAGAAAACAAAAAACTTTCGCAGGATCATTGACCGGTGTTGGCATGCTGGTAACAGTTTGTATTATTTTGCTTTTTATAATATTTAAATTTTCAGTTATTATTCTGACAGCCATAGTTATCCCAGTATGCATACTATATCATTTTGGGGCAAAATTTTATTATCAATTGCGGACGAGCTTTGCTTCGGAATTTGTCATGGATATTATTGGTTATTTAAATAAAGACGTCAAAGAAATGATTCAAAACCGCATCAAAGATGAGTTAAAATACATCAATTGTGATAAAGAGCCGGTGA
>JBDRLG010000121.1:0-9087 GCA_043813255.1 Candidatus Omnitrophota bacterium | reverse complement strand
GCCAGGACGGGCTCAAACAGTCCTCGCCGAAAGATTCCGAAAAACTTTTCCGCTCATAAACCAGCCTCTTAATGCAGCTAAAGAATACAAAACAAGGGGGCAAGTGAGCTTTTTACATATCCCGTTATTTATCAAAGAGTTGCCATAATGGGACTGTTGCGAAATACCATTTTTGTGTCTTTGCGAGGAGCGAAGCGACAAAGCAATCTTGTTTTGTCGTCGGAGAATAAGATTGCCGCGCTCCCTTCAGTCGCCCGCAATGACACTTTTGGGGAGTTTCGCAACAGCCTCATAATCGCGCCACAATATTCACAAATGACTCTAAATTTTAATAAAAAGTTTGCAAATTTAAAAAAACTCTGCTAAAATAATATCTATAATTACATTTTTAAATTGACTTTCTTGGAATAAGCTGCGTTTTTAGTTTTTCCCTCTCGTTTTTATCAAAGGGAAGTTTCCAAAACATGTGGCAGTCAAGCTTATCATTTTTAAAGAATCTATTACTATGGAAAAAATACTACTTATTTCTTTTGAATATCCTTCCGGAAAAACGTATTGTGGAGGAGTAGGGCAAATTGTTGAACGCTGCAGGAATACTTTACTAGACCTTGGTTACGAAGTATATGTCCTTGTCAGTTCTGAATTCACGAAAAAGCACCCTGTTAAACTGCTTTTACCGGATAATTCATTAAAAAATTACACATCTTTTTCCGTATTCTTAAAAAATTACAACTGGCATAAATTCGGGACTATAATCCACCATTTTGTAAACTGGACCAAGGAACTAAAAAAAATCAAAGCCCGCAAAGACCGCAGGCCAAAAATAATATATCATTTCCATAGTATATTAAAAAGAGAAAAAGATTCGGGATTTAGAACCTTAAACTACTTTCTATTAAACCAAGAAAGAATGATTGAATTAGCCGATAAAATAATATGCCCTTCTTTGTACGAATACGATAATTTCAGCAGGTACTTTCCTTCATTCCTTAACAAAGTATTTGTAATTGAGAATACAATTGAAAGCTTCCCCCGTAACAATTTCAAGATTAAAGAGATAAAAGAAAAGCTTAATATTAGGCGAAACGATATCGTTTCGCTTTATGTAGGCAGGCTGGAAAAGATAAAAGGAGCGCATATCTTACTTAATGAAATACCCGGAATTTTCGATAGGCACAGGCATCTTAAACTTATATTTATAGGAAAATCTCTGGAAAAAAGCCTTTACAATAAGTTATTACAAGTATCTAAAAAATTCCCTAAACAATTTTTTTATAAAAGGTATTTGGATAAAAATGAATTATTCCAGCATTATTATTTAAGTAATATCTATATTAACAGTTCTTTGAGCGAATCATTCTCTTTAAGCACACATGAAAGCGCTCTCTGTAATAATACGCTTTTGCTTAACCAACTGCCTGTATTTGAAAAGTTCAAAGAAGCCGCTTTATTTTTTAACCTCAAAGAACACGACTTTTCCTCCAAATATGAAACGTTGATTAAAAACGCTTCGCTAAGAGCCAAATTATCAAAAAAAGCAAATATAATTGCTAATAGATTCCTAAACCGCAATAGGCTTAAAGAAGATTTGCACAAGCTTTTTCACGGTTAATTCAAGAAATATTCACCCTATGAAAATTACTCTCGCGAAATCAGCTGGTTTTTGTTTTGGCGTTAACAGAGCGCTGAAAATCGCGCTTAAAACCGCGAAATCAAAACAAAAAGTATATATGCTGGGGGACATCGTCCATAATGAAGATGTCATAAAAGAAATAACCAAATCCGGCATAAAAAAAATATCCCGCTTAACAAAAGGCAAAAATAAAATTTTATTAATCCGTGCCCACGGCGCAAGCCAAAACACCTTTAATAAAGCCCGCTCTTTAGGTTACACGATAGTTGACGCGACCTGCCCGATGGTCCAAGAAATCCATAAAACAGCTAAACAGATGGAACAACAGGGATATTCAATTATAATCATCGGAGATAAACGGCATGATGAAGTGCGCGGCATAATCGGGCAGTTAACCAATAAAGCTATAGTTATTGATAAAATAGAAACTATCCCCTTCAAAAAAATAAGCCGGATTAAAAAAGCCGCGGTACTATGCCAGTCTACTCAAAAATTAGATAAAGTTATAGAAATAGTAGAAATTCTAAAGCAGTATATTAAAGAATTACAATTTTTTAACACCATCTGCAGGCCCACAAGGATAAAACAGGAAGAAATCAAACACCTGCCTTTAGATAACGACGTAATGATTATTATCGGTTCAAAAACCAGCGCTAATACCCGCAGGCTGTTTGAAATATCAAAATCACTTAATCCAAAAAGTTTCTGGGTTCAATCAAAAAAAGATATAAATCCTATCTGGTTTAAAAATGCTAACAACATAGCAATTACCTCCGGGGCATCAACACCGGACTGGATAACTCAAGAAGTAATAAAAAAAATAAGTAAAGCCGCTTAGTCAATTTTCTCACCCTATAGCAACAGCTCCTTTCTCTTGAGTCCGTATCCTCACGCATTCATTAAGGTCTAAAACAAAAATCTTGCCGTCTCCGGTATTTCCAGTTTTCGCGCCTTTGATAATCGCTTTTATAGTCGATTCAACAAAATTTTCATTTACAGCTATCTCTAAGCGTATCTTTCTTAAGAGATTGCCTGTTTCTTTATGCCCTCTATAAAATTCAGTCACGCCTTTTTGCCGGCCATGGCCTAAAACTTCGCTTACCGTCAATAAATTAACCTCTGCTTTATATAATTCCTCTTTTACTTCTTCCAGCTTATACGGCTGGATTATAGCGATAATAAGTTTCATCCAACACCTCCTCAATAATGTTTACAGGTTTTTATACTCTACATTATTGACTCCGTAGTATACTTAAAAATTATCGAAAGAGAATTTTTAAGTGCTTATACTATGAAGCGGGTTCCTTTTCAATAATGTTTACAGGTTTTTATTCGCTATTCTAATATCGTATATGCCCGTTCCCGATGCTGGGTTAAATCAAGCCCTACAAGTTCTTCTTCATTAGAAACCCGCATTCCAAATATAAAATCAACTATTTTATAAATAACCCATGTAACTATAAATACATACACAATAGTTACTAAAACCGCGATTAACTGCACAAGAAACTGTTTCGGGTTACCAAAGAACAACCCGTCTGCTCCCGCGGGATTTATTGCTTTAGAAGCAAATAAACCTGTGGCCAAAGCCCCCCATATACCTCCGACACAATGTACTCCAAAGGCATCCAAAGAATCATCATAACCTAATTTGGGTTTGATTACACTTACAAAGAAGAAACAAAACAGGCTAACAAATAAACCAATAACAATAGCTGACATAGCATCTACAAATCCTGCCGCTGGAGTAATAGCTACTAACCCGGCTACAGCGCCGCTGGCTACGCCAAACATAGTAGGCCTGCCATTACGAATCCACTCTATCACAGCCCAGCTTAAACCCGCCGCGGCTGCCGCGGTATTTGTTACTACAAACGCGTTAACCGCGATACCATCAGCTGTTAAAGCACTGCCCGCGTTAAAACCAAACCAACCAAACCAAAGAAGGCCTGTACCCAAAACTACAAAAGGCAAATTATGAGGCGCGGGCGTGTTTCGTTCCAAGTTTTTCCTTTTACCTATTACTAAAGCAGTGACTAACGCGGCAATCCCCGCGTTAATATGAACAACTGTGCCTCCGGCAAAATCTAAAGCTCCTAACGCTTTAAGCCAGCCTCCAATACCCCAGACCCAATGACAAAGAGGGTCGTATACAAAAGTCGCCCAAAGAATTATAAAGACCAAAAACGCGGAAAATTTCATTCTCTCAGCAAAAGCGCCAATAATTAAAGCCGGCGTAATAATAGCAAACATAGCCTGAAAAATCATAAATGCCTGATGAGGTATTGTCGCGGCATAATCCGGATATGGCTGTAAAGCAACTCCTTTTAACCCTAACCACGCAAAACCGCCCCAAAAACCCTGCTGCGGCGCAAAAGAAAGGCTATACCCGTAAAGCACCCATTGCACGCTTAAAACACACATAATTATAAAACACTGCATAAGCACGCTGAGTATATTTTTTCTTCTTACCATGCCTCCGTAGAAAAAAGCCAGCCCCGGAGTCATTAATAAAACTAACGCCGCTGAAATTAATATAAACGCTGTATCACCTGTATTAATCATTTCTTATCCCCTCCTTTTTTAAAATCATCTTATTAAAATACATAAGCCATAGTTGCACCCCCATAAAATCTGTCTTTCTGATTACCATCATTACTACTTCTTAAATCAGCAAGCGGTATAGAATAATTTAAATTCGGCACAAATGTAAGATTCTTTGTAAATGACATTGCTATACCCGCTTTTACACCTATATCCTGACCGTTTCCATTTATAAAAAGTTCATGATTAAACCCCACATGCCCGGATAATTCTAAATTTAATTTATCAGGCAAGACAGAAAAAGTATGGCTTACGCTAATAAGAGTATACGAGCCTTGACCTCCTCCATTTTCCGGTTTTCCATAATCACGGTAAAAATATACCGACGGGTTCAGGAATAATTCAGAAAAACTTAAACCAATATAGAATTCACGGGTATATGTATCCGCCTCAATGAAATCATAATAGGTATGCCCCAAGGAAAAACTGGCCTTTTTAAAATCATATGTATAATCAATTATATAATCCACCTCTTCTGACTTTAAATTATCCCTATTTTGTAATGGCTGATTTGCCCATATACCTGCTTTTAGCCTGCCGAATTTATATTTAGGGCTCGCGATATAAAATCCCGGTTGTAAAACCACGTCTCTATCCAAAATCATCCCTCTCCAGACGTACTGAGAAAATACTGACATATCACCTGTAATTTCAAAACCAGAATTAGAAAACAGGCCTTCTTCCTGCGCGCAAACAAATGTAAATATCGATAAAACTAACTCTACAGTTAAAATCACTATTATTTTTTTCATTATTGTCCCATGGTAATGTTTCTCGTTTTTTATACCTTGCATAAACAAAAATAGCGCCTTTTATATCCATACATGGACAAAAAAGACGCCTCTGTCTTAGCTTACTAGTTATAATCCGCCAATGGGCAAAAAAATAGCGTTCTTTTTAAGAACGCCTTTGTATATCTACACAACAATGTGTTTATCCTGTTACACTCATACAAGTTAAAAAAATCTATTTTTGGTAACCCATTCTTATTTCCTCATCAATCCCGCGGCATTTTTCTTTAATTTTATTTTTTATTTTTAAAACCATAACATGAGAAATACCTAATTGCTTACCTATATCTCTTATAGTCACCCTTTCCATAGACAAATTCAAAACCTCAGTTTCCCGAAGAGTCAATCCAAACCGGCCTATTCTTTTACTAATCATATCACTATCTAAACCCCAAAAATCCGGCTTTTGCCCCTCACAAAAAGCTAATCCTCTCAATTCAACTCCTTCTTGTTCTATTAAATACTCCATACTCATCAAACAAGCCTTATCCCTGGCTTTACGCAGATAATTCTTAAGATAAAAATAGCATCCCTGAAGAATATAACTATCTGTTTTATCAGACAATTTACCCTGTTTATAATTCTCCCATAGAAAAATAGAAGACTCCTGAAATAAATCCTCCTCATTCAAAAAATAACTATATCCTTTTAACTTATAAGTTATTTTTTTTAATACGGGAGATATTTTTATCACTAATTCCTCAAAAGTCATACAATCCTCTTTCCAAATAAAAAGCGCCCTTGATTCATTAATGGGACTGTTGCGAAATGCCATTTTTGTGTCATTGCGAGGAACGAAGTGACGAAGCAATCTTTTCTTGTCGTCGGAAGAATAGATTGCCGCGCTCCCTTTGGTCGCTCGCAATGACACTTTTGTTGCGTTTCGCAACAGTCCCTTAATTAAATTGAATCTAAGGACGCCCATGTCGCTCAAAAAAAATCTTCTAGCGTGCTCTGCCAGAAGACATATTTGTCATTCTATACTACCTTGTATATATACAAGTTTACCATGTAACCGCGGTTTGTCAAGCAAAATCCGCAAGGTGTCAAGCAAGGAATCTTATGAATTGGAGTAAAATATAATTTCCTACGAAATCGCTTCCTAATTTTGCATAGCTGTAACTCGCGGAGAGTTTTTGTTTTGCCAGCTGGAAACATCTTCTCTTAAAGAACCAATTAAATCAGTAAGCTGCTCCGCTGCTTTTGCTACTTCCTGCTGTTTACCCACGATTTCGTCTTTGCTCTGTTGTTTAACATATAAAATCTTTTGCTTTAAAACATCTATCTGCTCATCTTTAGCGGATAATTTTTTTTCACTTTCCTGCTGCAAAAAACTTATCTGCTGGTTTAGCTGATCAATCTGCTGTTTTGCAACTGATAATTTATTACTTTCTTCCTTTAAAGATTTTATCTGCCGGGTTAACAAATCAAGTTCTCGATTCTTAGCGAGTATTTCTTGTTGATTCTTTTCTTTTAAAGAATTTATTTGCTGGGTTAACAAATCAATCTCTTGATTCTTGGCAATTAGTTCTTGGCGATTCTTTTCTTTTAATGCAGTATTCTTCTGCTTTACTAACTCAAATTCTTGTTTCTTTACGCTCAGATCCCTATCTATGGAAGAGATATTATCTTTTAAAGCATTAATTTCTTTTTTATTTTTTGCCTCACTTTTCATTATTTCGCTGTTATCCGCAATTTCTTTTTTTACCTTTTCTTCAATACTAAACGCTTCAATACTAGGCGTTGTAGTGGTTTGAGATAAAACCAAGAATCTCTCCCTGGCTTTCTGCGTCCATTTATCATTAGGGGATCCTAATTCAGCTCTTTTCTTCCAATAAGGGGCGGCCTTGGAAAAATCCTGCATAGATTCATATAACAAAGCCAGATTTGTACAAGCAGCTAAACATCCTGGATCTATTTCCAAAGCTTTTAGGTATATAATCTCCGCGTCTTTTTTAATTCCAAAGGCCTCATATAAAATACCCATATCACAATAAGCCTGCGCGTACTGCGGGTATAAACTTATCGCTTCAGCCAATACCTTCATTGCTTCAAAATAATTCTTTTCATTTTGCATAACTAAAGCTTTATTGCGCAATTCAATAGCTTTTTTTATCTCTACCGGGGAAGTTGCGTTAGAAGCTAAAACAAATTTACAAGGCATAATAAAAACTAAACTGGCTACAAAAAATAGAACTACTTTCTTAAAATTAAATTGTTTTAGCATTTTTAAATTAAACTTTATAACCATTAGTTATCGGCATCCTTCTATCCCTGCCAAATGCCTTGGGAGTAATTTTTATTCCCGGCGGAGACTGCCGGCGTTTATATTCACTCTTATCAACCATGGTTAAAACTTTAGTTACTGTTTCTCTATTAAACCCCATGGATATTATTTTACTCCAATTTTTATCTTCTTCAATATAATATTTTAAAATTTTATCTAAAACTTCATACGCGGGCAATGTATCACTGTCTTTTTGATTAGGCTTTAATTCAGCAGTTGGCGCCTTGACAATAATACGCTCGGGAATAACAGGACTAATAGAATTTCTATACCTAGCCAACTTATAAACCAGAGTTTTAAAAACATCTTTTATTACCGCGAATCCTCCTGCCATATCTCCGTATAAAGTAGCATATCCTGTGCTCATTTCTGATTTATTACCTGTAGTTAATACCAGCCATCCAAATTTATTGGAAAGCGCCATAAGAATATTTCCTCTTATGCGCGCCTGTAAATTTTCTTCGGTAATATTTTCTTTCACTCCTTCAAAAACAGGCCGTAATATTTCAAGATAAATTTTATAAATATCTTCTATTGGAATATTTAATAATTTTAAGCCTATGTTATTTGCCAACTGGTTTGCGTCTATTTCTGATTCATGAGAAGAAAAACGTGAAGGCATAAATACCGCGTTCACATTATCTTTACCAAGCGCATCTACTGCTAAAGTTAAAACAAGAGCAGAATCTATCCCTCCGCTTAAACCAACTACAACTTTTTTAAAACCGTTCTTAAATACATAATCCCGCAGGCCTAAAACTAATGCCTGATAAATCTCTCTAATTTCTTCCAAAGGTTCCGCGAAAATAATACTGATAGCTTTTTTTTCTTTTTTTATCAGGCCATGGGAAATATTTATTATACCTGATTTATTTTTTGGTTTAGGAACCTGCAATTCTAAATCCAAGCTAAAAAGTTGTTCTTTAAAAGCTTCCGCCCTGCCTATTATTTTTCCCTGCTGGTCAACCGCCATACTCTGCCCGTCAAAAACCAATTCATCCTGAGCGCCTATCAAATTAGCATAAACAATACCCACCTTATTATCTTTAGCCTGTTTAGAAATAATATTTTCTCTTTGCTTAACTTTTCCGGCGTGGAATGGCGAAGAGTTTATATTAATAATAAGTTTAGCCCCTCTTTTAGCTTGTGACGCGGCAGGGCCGCCTAAATGCCATATATCTTCACAAATATTAACCCCGAATATAATACCTTTATAATTAAATACTTCTGCCTGGTTTCCCGGCTTGAAATAACGGACTTCATCAAAAACACCATAATTAGGCAAGTGGATTTTCCGGTAAATCCCTTTTATCCTGCCATTATAAATTACAGCCGCGGCATTATATATGCCCTTGCTGTCTCTATCTACAAAACCCACTATGGCTGTAATATCTTTAGTAGATTTTACTATATCTTTTAACAGGTCTATATTATCCTGAATAAACTTGGGTTTGATTAACAGATCTTCTGGAGGGTATCCTGTAAGGGCTAATTCAGGAAAACATACTATATCGCTGTCAATCTCCTGGGCTTGCGATATGTATTTTTTTATCTTAACGGCATTGCCTTCTAAATCACCGACAATAAAGTTAATCTGGGCAATGGATACGCGTAAAACAACCTTTTTCATTTAAAAATCCCCCTTAATCCCACTAGTGTCCCATCATAACTTAAACAACAGCAACTGGTTATGATTTTGATTATTTTCAATTATGTAATCCTCGTCATTTAATAGACGAGAGAGCAATGTTTTTTCGAAAGCCGAAACACTT
>JBDRLG010000120.1:0-6054 GCA_043813255.1 Candidatus Omnitrophota bacterium | reverse complement strand
AGAAGCTTTTAATGGAGTTGCGGCAAGTGCTAAAGTTATTAATCCAGTATCGTTTGAAGGAATAAAAGCTGGAATAAAATTGCCGGCAGTTGTTAGCAGGGATGCGTTTAATGGTGTAAGTAGTAAAACTATATTACCAACACCTTTAGTTGATAATAGAGCTTTTGAAGGAATAAAAGCTGGAATAAAGTTGCCAGTAGTTATTAATAGAGAAGCTTTTAATGGAGTTGCGGCAAGTGCTAAAATTATTAATCCAGTATCGTTTGAAGGAATCAAAGCTGGAATAAAGTTGCCGGCAGTTGTTAGCAGGGATGCGTTTAATGGTGTAAGTAGTAAAATTATATTACCAACACCTTTAGTTGATAATAGAGCTTTTGAAGGAATAAGAGCTGGAATAAAATTGCCGGCAGTTATTGGCAGGGATGCGTTTGATGGTGTAAGTGGCAAATTTATATTACCAAAGCCGGTAGTTCCTTCAAAGCCTCTATTTGAAGAAGCAAAAGCAGTATCTGTTTTATCTAAGCCAATAAATCCTTTAATTTTTGAGCAAGTAAGCGGTGAAGTAAAGATTAAAGTTATGTTCCCCGGAGGAAGTAAAATTATCCCTACTTATGGCGTAGGAGTTCCTTTAGGCGCGGAAAGGCCATTATTAGAGCCTAGCATTAAAGAAAAAAGAAGCGAAAATAATTAAACAACGTGAGTTCGATATAAGCTAATTTATGGCAGCCGCTCTGTTTATCGGAGCGTTTTATTGTATTGTAAAGGTCAAGGTTTTGAGAGTAAATTTGTCTTTATTTAAATCCAGTTTATATTCTCCCGCAGGAAGTGTTTTGCCTTCAGGCATAGACAGCGAAACGCTTCCAGTCCCTTTTTTTCTTGGGATAGTGAAAGTATAATCAAGTATATGTATGTTGTCAGTTACATAATACCATTTGGCTGCAATTGGCGTATTGATTTTGGCATTTTTCCATTCAAACCAACAGTAAACTTTTTCTGTTCCCTGAGGAAATATATCGGTTATTTTAACAGGCATTAATTTTTCATCAATTCCAGCTGCTATTTTGGCATTAGTGATTTCTAGCTTCGGTTTTTTCTCCAATGAACAACCGAATAAAACCAGAGTAATAAATAGAAATAATATTATTCCATAAAATTTTCTGCTCATTGTTTAGTCTCCTTTAATAAAATTTATACTATCATAAATTTTTATATAAATCTATAGAATAATGTATAATCATGGAAATCAGAAGCAGCCTGATTTATGGATAATTTTTTCTAATTCTGCCAGGCTAAAAGGTTTAATCAGATAATGGTCTGCTCCTAAATTTAAGGCTTCTTTAACGATTGTTTGGTTTTCTAAAGCTGAGGACATGATTACCATTATAGACTTATCAATATTTTTGATTTCTTTTAAGACAACCAGCCCATCCATGCCCTCCATGCGTATATCTAAAATTACGATGTCAGGTTTCCCTTTGGTAATGGCCGTCATAGCTTCTTCTCCTGAAGCCGCGGTTTCTACAGAATACCCTCTTTTTGATAAATAATGTTTGATTAATTCCACGCATTCGATTTCATCATCTATTATTAATATGTTTGTTTTTGAAGGCGGTTTTTTATTTACGTACGTTTCTTCGTTATTAATTACCACGGGTGCTTCTTTTTTAGAAGAATCATTATTTTTATCCGCGATTGGCTGTTTAGGGTCTTTTATTCTTAATAAGATGTTGTGTATAAATTGTTGAGGAGTTAGTTTGGGATGAGGGGTAATAACAGTTATAGAAGGGTCAATTGATTTTATTTCTTTTTCTGCCTGAGAAGCCGGCTTATCAGTATCTGTTGGGTCAAGTATTACATAATCAGGCCGGTAATTTTTTAACAGACTAAAGGCTTCTTTATTTGAATAAGCGGTAATTATTTTATATTTTAAACCCGCAAAAGACTGGTAAAAAAGATCCCGGGTAGAAGTGTCTTGATGCACAAATAAAATAGATTGAGAGTGCCAGATAAGATCGAAGATTTTTCTTCCGAGTAAAGGGCTAAGTATAACTATAATAGGGAAAATAGAATAATTCCAGATATAACCTTTAATTAATAGAAGGTAAGACAGCATAAAAAAAACAAGTATTTCTATTATAATTATTAAAAGAGCTTTTTTAAATTTAAAATAATTTACAAAAATGCAGGATAATAATACCCCTATAAATAATAAAATAAATTCAATATATACAGGGATTTTGTTTATAAAGCTGTGGGTATAAAGAGTAAGGAAAGTATTGGCATTTAGAGTAATTCCCGGCAGCCAGCGTAAAGGTGTATTATGAATATCTCCGAAGGTTTGTGAAAGGAAGCCTATAAGCACTATTTTGTCCTGGACAAGTTCGGGGTTAAAATTATTCTTTAATACATCTGAAAAAGAAATCCGGTTAAAAGCAGAAGTATTACAGCGGAAGCGTATTAAGAAAGACATAGTGTTAGTATCTATAGGTATTTCCCATTTTTCTCCTGAATTGCTATTAAATATAAGGTGAGAGTTTTCTTGTTTGATAGTTGTTAAGTCTATATGTTTTATCATGTTTAGAATCTGCATTTCCCATGAAAGAAGTATCTGATTTGGAGATTGTTCATTAACAAGAAAAGTAAGGCCTTTACGGATTATTTCATCATGATCCTGTAATTTGGTAACAATCCCTATGGGGATATTTTGGCTGAAACCTTTATTGCTAAAAAGGTCGATTTCCCCTTGAGCGTTAATTGTTGATGCTAAAACAATATTTTTTTCGCGGCTCAGAGACTGTTTAAGCAGTTGGTCTTCTTCAGGGGAAGATTCGCCTAAAAATACAAAATCAAAAGCTATTACTTTCGCTCCCGCGTTGGTTAAATTATCAATAACTGCCGCGAAATATGACCTTGGGTAGGGCCATCGGGAAGGTAAGGTATTTAAAGTTTTATTATCAAGTACTACGAGTAAAATATCTTTTTTGGCTTTAGGAGCCGCGGTTAGTTTTGTCTGCGCGGTTGTTAATTTATCATAAATTTTCCAGTTTAGATGGGTAAATGGGTGTAATAAACGTATTGAGAAGAAAAAAACAATGCATAACAATAGGCTGGTAAGAGTAGAAAAAATTTTTAATTTGGCATCGCGGTTCATACAAAAATATTATTGTGTTTTTTATGATTATGGATTCCGCATCAAGTGCGGAATGACAGTTGTTAAGATTTTTGTATCTGTTGACATCAGCGTATTATGATAGTAAAATATTTTATCATGGAAAAAATAGAAAATAAACAATTAAAAGAAAAATTACTTGTGTTACTAAAAAAAGAAGCCTTAAAAAAAGGCCAATTTGTCTTATCCAGCGGAAAAACGAGTAATTTTTATCTGGATGGCCGGATAATTACTTTAACCCCTGAAGGCGCCTATTTAACAGCCAGCATTATTCTGGATATGATAGAAGGCTCCGGTATAGACGCTGTTGGCGGCCCTACTTTGGGAGCAGACCCGATAGTGGGAGCTGTTGCCGCGTTGAGCCACATAAAAAAAATTCCCCTAAAAACATTTATTGTCCGCAAAGCCAGTAAAGAACACGGTGCTAAACGCCAGATTGAAGGCCCTCAATTAAAAGAAAACAGCAAAGTAATAATAGTTGATGATGTGGCGACTACAGGTAAAGCCTTGATTGAAGCTAAAGAAGCCCTGGCCAAAATAGGGATTATTGCTGACAGAGCGATTGTGATAGTTGACAGGCAGGAAGGCGCCAAAGAGAATTTAGAGAAAATAGGCTGTAGTTTGGAATCAATTTTTACAATACAAGATTTAGGTGTTTAATTCCCTAAAAAAATAAGTAGGGACAGCCCCGACGTTACGTCGGGACTGTTCGTTTAATAATGAATAAAATTGTAGTAATAGGCGCGGGCCCTTCAGGAATGATGGCCGCGATTCGCTCAAGCCAACTTGCTTCAGAAGTAGCTCTTATAGAAAAAAATCCCGTCTTAGGTAAAAAACTTTTATTATGCGGCAAAGGCCGCTGTAATCTTACTAACGCCTGTGATTTAGATTCATTTTTACAAAGGTTTTTCGGTAACGGAGAATTTTTAAGAGATGCTTTTGGGAAGTTTTTTAATAAAGAGCTGATGAGTTTTTTTGAACAAAGAGGCTTGAAATTAAAGGTTGAAAGGCAATTGAGGGTATTCCCTGTGACTGACAGGTCAAACAGCGTTTTGGAAATTTTAAAAAAAGAGCTTATTAAGAATAAGGTAAAGATTATTTATAATGGTGTTGTAAAAGATATATTAATAAAAGACGGCAAAGTCTCAGGAGTATTGCTTAAAGAAAAAGATATTTCTAATTTGTCATCCTGCGGCTCGCCTCGCGGCGAAGCCGAGGGCTTGACCGCAGGATCTCACAGGATGACAGAGGGGTTTATTCCCGCGGATAGGGTTATTCTCGCTACAGGAGGAGTTTCTTACAGCTTTACCGGTTCAACCGGAGAAGGCATAGATATTGCCCGTAAAACAGGGCATCGTATAGTTGTTTTAAGGTCTGGTTTGGTTCCTTTGGAGGTTAGAGGCAATTATCCTAAAAAACTGGAAGGGCTGGCTTTAAAGAATATTCGTTTTAAAATAAGCAGTTCTAAAAAACACTTTTATTCCGAAATAGGGGAATTAATGTGGACAGCCAACGGAATTTCCGGGCCTTTAATAATATCCCTTAGCGCCAAAATCGGTGACTGGCTGCAAAAAGATAAACATTTATATATAGGTATAGATTTAAAGCCGGCTTTATCGTACGAACAATTAGACAGCCGGTTGTTAAGGGAGTTTAAAGCTAATCCCCGTATGATTTTAAAAAATATTCTAAAAGAACTTTTGCCGCAGAGGTTGATAGATGTGTTTTTGCAAATATCGAAAATAAACCCTGACAAACAGGCAAGCCATATTACTCAAGAAGAACGCAAAAATATAATTTCTTTGTTTAAAGAATTCCGTATGGAAATTAGCGGATTAGCTCCTATTGAGCAGGCTATGGTTACACGGGGAGGAGTTTCTTTGAAAGATATTAACCCCCGGACTATGGAATCAAGGATTATTAAGGGATTGTATTTTGCCGGAGAAGTTATTGATATAGCCGCGGATACAGGCGGTTTTAACCTTCAAGCGGCATTTTCAACCGGCTATTTAGCAGGAGAAAGCGCGGCGTTAAATTAATAAGATAAAAATTAAAATAATATTTCCTCTCCCTTGATGGGAGAGGAAAAATAGTAATAATTAGGAGATTCTCGGGTGCGAAAATTATATTTAGCCTCTGACTCTAAAGCCAGAAAACAGCTCCTTAATGTTCTGGGTGTTAAATTTAAGGTTTTGCCTAGCCGGTATAAAACAGAAAAAATAACAGGTAAATCATACGTCGAGATTGTAAAAACCAACGCGTTAAATAAAGCAAAAGCCGCCGGCTCAAGAATTAAACAGGGCGTTGTCATCGGAGCTGATACAATTGTGGTGCAAGATGGGAAAATATTTGGCAAGCCGAAGGATCTACAGGCCGCGCGTAAAATGTTAAAAACATTAAGCCAAAGGCCTCAATGGCTTTATACAGGTATAGCTGTTATTGATAAAGATACAGGCAGGATAAAAGTTTCTTACGAAAAAACCAAAGTCTATATGGATAAATTAAGCGATGAGGAAATAGAGGCTTATTTTTCCTGTGTCAGCCCTTTGGATAAAGCAGGCAGTTTTGATATTCAGGGCAAAGGGGCTTTTTTTATCCGGCGCATAGAGGGGTGTTTTTATAATGTAGTAGGTTTGCCATTGAGAAAATTATATTTAATGCTGAAAGAATTAAATATAAGATTTTTTATTTTTTTGTTTTGCGTTTTACACTTTACACTTTGCACTTTTTTATTGTCCGGTTGTTCAACCGAATATAATATAGTGACCGGAGAAGAAGAGGCTTATTTTTATAGCACTGATAAAGAAGTCCAGATGGGAAGGTCAATTGCTAGAGAGGTGGAGAAGGAGTATAAATTCGCAGATGACCCTTTAATACAAAAGCGG
>JBDRLG010000119.1:0-6802 GCA_043813255.1 Candidatus Omnitrophota bacterium | reverse complement strand
TAATGTTTTATTCTCTGTGTCATCTATCAACTGCGCGCACATATTTTTTAAACTTCTATGGACTACCAGCCTTGGGACTTGGCCTGTACCGCTTATACGCAACCGAATTTTTTTGTGCCGCTTTATTCTCTGTAATTCTTTCTTATTACGCATATCTATTCCTTGCTCCTCAATAATGCTTCTAGGTTTTTATACTTTACATTATTGACTCCGTAGTATACTTAAAAATTATCGTGAGAGAATTTTTAAGTGCTTATACTATGGAGCAGGTTTATTTTCAATAATGTTTCCGGGTTTTTATACTTTATATCAATTGTTAAACCTATAACTCTTTAAATATTCTTCTAAACCACAAGCGCCTTTATATAAATTTTCCACTTTGGCATATTCATTAACAGTATGCGCGCAGCCTTTGCATCCGAATCCGGTAGCAGCTGCGGGTATGCCTTTATCCTGAAAAAAAGTAATAGTAGTCGCTCCTTCAGAACCGCATATATCAATAGGCAGTTTCATTTTTTTATACACCTTTAGCAAATTATCTACTAACGGGTGTGTTTTATCTATAACATACGGCTCTTGACTGCCTATTATCTCGAATTCAAATTTTTTGGAATATTTATTTATTATATCTTTTAATTTTTTTTCAATAGTTTTATACGCCTGCCCGGGCAGGAAACGAAAATCAAGTTCAAATTCGCACAAATCACTAACTACATTAACTTGATCACCGCCTTTTATCCTGCCGATATTCATAGTAGGGCCTCTAAGATATTTATTTTTTAGTTTTCTTCCCAAATTAAGACTAATTAGTTCACGCAGTATATGGACAGCAATATTAATAGCATTTATCCCTTCCCAAGGATAAGCGCCATGCGCCCTTTTTCCATGTATAATGACTTTTACCTGAAACAACCCCTTTTGTGCCACGACGATTTCAAAATCATCCGCGTCTAAAACCAGTGCCGCGCTTGGCTTTAATATCCTTCTATTCAATAAAGGGATTAATCCATAATTTGACCCTGTTTCTTCATCCGCGGTAGCGGCAAATAATAATTCATAATCTAAAATCATATTGTCTTCGCGTAAACTATTTATTACCTCCATGGCTACCGCCAAATTCCCCTTACAATCGCTGGCACCCAAACCATAAATCTTTGGCCCAGCAATCTTAGCGGAAAAAGGAGGGAATTTCCAGTTTTTTCCTGCTGTTACTGTGTCTAAATGCGGAGTAATAAGCAGGGAATTTTTATTACTATTTCCTTTCAGGTTCGCGACGACATTAGAACGTCCTTTTTTAAACTCATATATCTTTGCTTCAATATTTAACCTGCCTAGATAGTTTTTTACAAAACCGGCTATCTTCTGTTCATTCCCCGGAGGATTCTCAGAATTTATCCTGATCAATTGCCGCGTAAGTTCTATAAGCCGTTTTTTATTTATCATATTAATCCATTACTGTCCAAATTAGTGTCATTGCAATGACACGCTATTGACATCTCAAAAACATTTTACCGACGATAACAATTATCATAATTCAGGCATTAAAAAATTTGTCTTTTAGACCGCTACGCCGCAAATTTGTTGCAGCTAGCGGGATTAACCCCGCCGTAGGCAGCCTACGGCAAAATTCGCATTAAAAAATAATACGAATTTTGGGTTAAAATGCGTAATTCAAACTAAAAGCAAGGGCTTCTGAATCAAAAAGCTGGCCTTCTAAATTGATCCACACCTTTTCTGTTAAAGAAAAATCCACACCTAAAATCAAGCCAACGCTTTTTGTCAAATCAGATATCCTGCGTTTTCTTCCTTCAGGAACCCAATGAATATAATCCATCCGCGACCATCTTGTCCCGATATAAGGAGTGATTTTTGAAAAAGAATATGAAGACAGCACAGAAAACTGCCAGTCATCCAAAACCGCTTTATTTTTATCATCGCCCAAATGGACGGACTTGGGATGAACGCTTATATGCTGAAAACCCCATGATAGTTTAATTTTTTGGTTATCATAAAGCTTCATGCGAAAACCATACCCTCCGGCAAAATTCGTCGGGTAATCAATCTCATCGCTGCCTACTGGATGCTGTTTAATATTACCGGCGCCGCCTTTTAAATCTATTGATAACCAGTCAAAAACCCCATAAGACAGCAGCAAAAAGTCCTGCATGCTTCTCAACTTCCCGTAATCATCTTTAAGGTACCTTTTAAAAACTGTATAATTCTGGACGCCTGTAAAAAACTTATTACGCTGAGGCATTTTCGTCCCATAACAGGGAGCCGCGTAAGAATTAGATGTTAAACCAATAACTATCAGAAAAAACAATACTATCTTGCGCATACTTTCTCCTTTTTAAACCCATTAATAACTTGAAGCTTCTCTTGCAACACTTCAATACATAGGAAACATTCCCCTTTTCCAAAGCCTGCCTGCCGGTAGGCAGGGGGGAAACAATGCCTTATGTCTCATCTACTACAGCCGCTATAATAGCCGCTCCTATCCCCGAGCCGTCTTTAGTTAATGTTATATGAATTTTATCCGCCTTATTCCCAAATATTTTTCTTAAGGCTGATTTAATATGCCTGGAGACCTCAGGATGTTTTTCATATACACTGCCGTCTATGGCAACGGTATGTTTATTTCTAACCGCGGGGTCAATCTGTTTAACTATTGCCGCGATACCAGCCGCGATTATAGACGCGCTTCTTACGGAAACAAGCTTACATATCTTTTTAATAAGCGCTCTGTCTTTAAAGCTGGATTCCGAAATGCCTATTTTTTGAAGTAAATTACCTGATCGCGATAAAGAGCTCGTATTATCCGCTTCAATTTCCGACATATACTCCGTCTTTAAAATATCTTTTTTGTTAAAATATGATAACGCCTTATTTCCAAAAAGCAAATTATTTTTAATTAAACACAGAATAATAACCCTGCATATTTCTCCCAAATACATTCCTGAAACCATCTTTTCTAAAATCTGCTCTCGCGGGTTAATTGATTCATTGTCTATTAATTTATCATAAATTGTGGTTTTGAGTTTATTGAAATTTCCCCACTCCATGTTAACTATCATATATTGCCCGCAGATATCCTGTTGTTTCCATTTAATAATATTGCTTATTTTCTCTCTGTAACAGGCATTAGTGCCGGTGCCTAAAATAACTCCTATGTCGCAATTCTGGTCTTTATAACTGCGGCTGACCAAAGTACCCACAGTATCATTAACTAAAGCTGTTATTCTGACATTTTGGACACCTTTAGCTGACAAAGCCGACTCTAACAGACTGACTACATCTTTGCCTCTAACGCCTTTAGCGGAAAAATCTTTTGTCCAATGCAGTAAAATGCCGGAAGCAACGCCAGTTTGCTTAATGGGGAATGAAAACGTGAAACCTAAATCCCAATTACCCTTTGGCCTCTCCACAATAAAATTTTTTATACACTCAGCGATAAAATCAAAAAGCTCTTTTCGCGTATTGCTGCGGTATTCTTTTTCCACTACATATTTTTTTTCCGCCAGTTTTATGGTTTTCCCTTTTGGCCTGAGTTCTAATTCTAAAATCCTCAAGTTTGTACCTCCCAAATCCAGCGCGATAAACCTGCCTTTTTCTTTGCCTGTGGCCTTATCTACATATGAGGGGATCATCTTTAATGAAGACTTCTCTCCTTTCAAACCTTTTTTGATTTGATCATGAAAATTTCTTATCAATTTCCTAATTTCCGGCAAAGAAAAAGAAAAATCTTTTTTAAGATTACTTATCATTTTTGCTGTTTGCATTACAATTTTACCTTTCATCTAAGAACCTGTTGCAAAATACCATTTTTTGTCATCCCCGCGAAAGCGGGGATCTATAACTTATTGATTTTATTATTTTTATGGATTCCTGCTTTCGCAGGAATGACAATTTAGCCTATTTCGTAACAGTCCCTCTAACAGAATCATAACTGTTTCGTTTATAACTTATAATTTATATAACGGACATAAATCACACTTTGGTTTATTCTTCAAACAATAATCTTTTGCTAATTTCACCAAAAGCGCGTGGTATTCATTGAATAATTTCACATCCGGGCGCAAGGCTTTCATGAATAACTCCTGCGCCTGTTCATAAGAAACATCCTGATTAACAAAAGAGTGCCTGCTAAGCATTCGTTTGGTATAAGCGTCAATTACAAACACCGGTTTATTTAAAGCATAAAGAAGAATGGAATCCGCGGTTTCCGGGCCTATGCCGTGAACCGACAATAACTGGCCGCGTAAAACAGACGTATCTACTGAAAGCATTTTATTAATATCTCCTTTATAAACCTTAAATAAAAATTTTAAGAATTCTTTTATCCTCTTAGCCTTGACATTATAATACCCTGCGGGAGTAATAAATTTACCGATTTGCCTGCAGGATAATTTATTCAGCTTAACCGCGGACAAAAGTTTATTCTCATGAAGATTATTTATTGCCTTTTCTACATTGCCCCAGTTAGTATTCTGAGTAAGAATTGCCCCTATCATCACTTCAAAAGAAGACTTAGCCGGCCACCAATACTGCGGCCCAAAATGCGAATATAACTTTTTATAACTAGAAATCAGTTTATTAGTCATTGTTAAGTTCCAACGGATTATATCCATAATGCGCAAAAATGGCATAGACAGTTCCTGCTACTGAACCTGTATATTCCCCTTTAGGAGTCCTCCAGCCATGCCCTGTATCAACATTTTCCTGTGTCGCGTAAGGCAGGCAGCTGTCTCCCTGCCCTGACGGAGAGAGGCTTGAAATAACCATACTGTTCAAAGACAAAAGATATTCATTTGCTTTTTCCTCATAAATAAGGGATTTTTTAATCATATTTTTCTTTTTATAAAAATCCGCCATTATTTTAAAAGATAAAGTCATTTGAGCTGTCCATTCAGAAGAGACCACTCCTCCTCTTGCCAGATTCGCCTGAGGAGCGAAATCAAAACCTTTTATTTTCACTATCTGCCCGTCAGGCCTCCTGAAATCAATTTCCATTGAACAATATTTTTCAACAAAATCCAATATCATTTCAGGATCCATATCAATTTCTTTCAGTTTTTCAGGGCCTAAGCTTGCTATTGACCAGGCGTATGTATCTGTGGCGATGGTAGAATCTCCTTTGCCTCTTTTCACCGGAATATCAAATTTATCATAAGCATGCAGAATAAACCAATTTAATAATTTATTTTGCGCGCCGGAATATTCCTGCTGTTTTGTAACATCATAAAGCATGCCAAAGAACGCGTAGGCGTCAAGATTATGTTCTGTGGAATACCAAGCTATATCCGGGCCGCCTTTAATTCCGCCGTCTTTATCCTGTTTCTGTAATTTCAGAATTGCCTGCGCGATACCTTCCGCGAATACCAAATATTTCTTATCTTCGGTTTTTTGAAAATAATGCGCAGCGGCAATTCCCAGCCAAATATTAGGCCCGCTATGCACTACATATTCCGCAGGGTTTGCGTCAGTGGCATAATAGGCGTTATAAAACAGGTTTTGCGGGCTGCGCTTTGCTTTATCCAGGAAAAAATCCAGCACCTTCTTAGCCCGGTCAAAATCAGAAAAAAGCATATATGCCTGCGCCGTTAATGACTGGTCATAAATAAAGGCCCAATTAGCAATCTGGTTATCCCCTTCAAAACTCAATACTAATCCTGTGCGGGGATTCTGATGAACCTTAAGCCAATGATACATCTTATCAAAGTTAGCTTTCTGCAAAACTGTCTTTTTTTTATCCAATTGCGATAATTCTTTCACTGCCAATGATTCTTTCTGCTGAAGAGAAATTAACTGGTTTTGCAAATCAGCTTTTTCTTTGGTTAATTGAGCTATCATCTTGTTTAATTCCTGCGCTGCCTCTGCCGCGCTCATATCAACAATAGATTTTTTCTCAATTTGTTCTTTTTCATTTTCTACTATTTTAATACGCGACCCCAAATCGTTGATTTTTGACTGCAATTCCAGCTTATCTTTAGCGGTTTCTTTTAGCTGTTGTTCCAAAACATTAAACTCCTGCGTAGCTCTGACAAATTGCTCTACCAGCGTTTTATTAGCCTCAACCAGTTTATTATTATTATAAGCACTTAAAACAACTCCCAAACTTAATATAACTATACTTATTAAAACCACAGGGATAAAAGCTTTTTTAACCAAGGCATACCAGATAATTTTATTATTCTGATAGGCGTCTATCTGTTTATATTTCAACCCGAGGATATATTTATTATTATCTCCCTCGCCCTTTTTAACCCAAATCACTTCTGCCAAAGCATCAACCTGGTTAATTGACAAAGGAACTTCTATTCTCAAAGTTAAGCTCATCTGAGAATTTCTAAATATCCCGGCAAAAACAGGGTCTAAGTCATTTATCTCAAGGCACAACCCGCCTCTGGCAATATTTCTGGTAAACCCCTGAAGCCACGAAGATAAAAAAGTTTTTCCGTCAAAACCCATTATACGGAATTCAACCGGAAATACCGTATCAAGGCGCAGGTATTTTCGCTGATTCTGAACAGAGTTATTATTTTTTTTAAATAACATGCGCATCAATCTGTTGGTAGACTTTCAAAAAATCATCCTCAGAAATAACTACTCGTGTCATTGCCCTGCTTGTTCGAGCAATCCATAAGTTTCTGGATCGTCCGATCAACAGACTGTGTCGTAATTGCATTTTTGGTAGCCGCTCCGTAAGCGGAGCGTTTTACCAGCGTCGGAAACGCAACCTAAAGGTTGCGGCTACCGCGTTAAAATATAGATTGTGTCCCAGTCTGTTGTTCGGGCAATCCAT
>JBDRLG010000118.1:0-6367 GCA_043813255.1 Candidatus Omnitrophota bacterium | reverse complement strand
TGTCATCCTGCGGCTTGACCAGTTGTCATCCTGCGGCTTGACCGCAGGATCCAAAAACATTCTATCGAGGATAATAGATCCTGCGATTAAATCGCAGGATGACAAATAAAATCTATGTCAAAAGCTAAAACAATAATGATACAAGGAACAGGCTCCGGAGTAGGCAAAAGCGTGCTTGTCAGCGCATTAGCCCGTATATTCCTTGAGCAGGGATATTCAGTAGCGCCTTTTAAAGCCCAAAATATGGCACTGAATTCTTTTGTCACGCAGGACGGCAAAGAAATCGGCAGAGCACAGGCTACACAGGCATTTGCCTGTAAAATCCAGCCAAGCGTAGATATGAACCCTGTATTAATTAAGCCCAGTTCAAACACAAAAGCCCAAATAATAGTACATGGTAAACCTGTCCGAAACATGTCAGTTTATGAATACAAAAATTACAAAAAAACCCTCTTTGCCAAAATAAAAAAATCTTTCAATAACCTAAGCAGACAATACGATGTAGTAGTTATTGAAGGCGCAGGAAGCCCGGCAGAAGTAAACCTAAAAAGCCACGATTTAGTAAACATGAAAATAGCCAAATTAGCCAATTCCCCGGTAATTTTAGTCGGAGACATAGACAAAGGCGGAGTATTCGCGTGGCTAATAGGGACATTAGAACTATTGGATGAAGAAGAAAGAAAATTAGTCAAAGGCTTCATAATAAATAAATTCAGGGGAGACAAACGCCTGCTTCAATCAGGCCTAAGGTTTTTAGAACAATACACCGGAATAAAAGTGCTGGGAGTAATCCCGTATTTCAAGGATATACAAATCCCCGAAGAAGACGCAATCCCTTTTGATAACGAAGGACGAAGGATGAGGGACGAGGGACGAAAAAAAATAAATATCGCGGTAATCTGCCTTCCGCACATATCGAACTTCACCGACTTTGACGCCTTAGAGAACGAAGAAGATGTTAATTTATATTACGTCAGGTCCAAAGAAGAACTAAAATCCCCCGACGTAATAATCCTACCCGGGACCAAAAACACAATAGAAGACCTGCAATGGCTAAAAAAAACCCGTATATCTTCTCAAATACTATGGACTATGGACCATGGACCATGGATTACCGTAGTCGGCATCTGCGGCGGTTACCAAATGTTAGGCCAAAGCATCTGCGATAATAATAATATCGAATCCAATAATAAAATAATCACCGGATTAGGAATATTGCCAATAAACACCCAGCTCTGCCAAGAAAAAATGCTTTCTCAAATCCAAGCAATAGATATATCTTCAGGCATACCTGTTTATGGTTACGAAATACATCACGGCAAAAGCAGTCTAAATAGTAAAACAAGGACAAAACCAAAATTTAAGATTCTCTCACGCAAAAATAAAAAAATAAATATCGCAGATGGAGCCATTACTGCTGATAACAAATGCTGGGGCACATATATTCACGGAATATTTGACAACGATAAATTCCGCAGGCATTTTATAAACAGCATCCGCGAAAAAAAAGGCTGGCAAACATTATCCAAAGGCACTACATATAACCTTGACAAACAAATAGAAGCGCTTAAAGATTTGGTCAAAAAAAATATAGATTTGGATTTACTAAATGATATTTTAAAATGATTTTCTTAATTCCCTCCCACTCGTGGGGAGGGTTAGGGAGGGGGGAGAACAAAAGCTTAAAACCAAATAAACGAAGGAAATCCCGGTTAAATCCCGGGTGCTGCCACGCAACGGTAATAATAGCGGAAGCTAATTAAGCCCGGTCGATCGTTTATTTAATGGAAAGTACCTTCGGGGGAAGGGAAAGATATATTTATATACGCGCATTCCCCAAATGCCGGAATTTTTAATTTGGAGACTTAACGATGGCTAAAAAAACAACCATTCTTTTTTTATTAATCACTTTAATTTTTTCTATATCTAAAACCTGTTTAGCTCAAGAAACAGAAAATACCAGCCCTGAATATAATCTTGGTGATGTCCTTGTTTCTGCCACAAAAACTGAGGTTTACCAGGCAGAGATAGGAAGTTCTACTACTGTTATAACTTCAGAATATATTAAAAAGACTCAAAAACGGACTGTACAAGAATTATTAAGGGATGTCCCGGGAATTAGCGTTACGCAAACCGGCTCATTTGGAGGAACAACTTCTGTTTACCTGCGTGGCGCGAATAAAGATCAAACGATGGTTTTAATTGATGGGATCGAAGTCAATGACCCTATGAGTGGAGGTTTTGATTTTGCCCATTTAACAACGGATAATATTGAACGTATTGAAGTAGTGCGCGGCCCGCAGTCCACTCTCTATGGCTCTGATGCTATGGCAGGGGTAATAAATATTATTACTAAAAAAGGCAAAGGCAAGCCGAAGATTAACGGATATTTTGAAGGAGGTTCACATAATACCTTTAGAGAAAATTTAGGCCTAAACGGAGATATAAATAAATTCAATTATTCTTTATCTGCTTCGCGGCTTGATTCTAATGGGATTAATAAAGTCCCAAGCGGATTCGAAAAAGACGGATACCTAAATACCGCTGTTTCTTCCAAAATAGGGTATAAAATTTTTGATAACAGCGAATTAAGCTTAGCCGCTAATTTTATAGATGCCAAAACTTCTCTTGATGCCGGCGCTTATAATGATGACCCTAATAATACCGCACGGTGGAGAAATATAGCGGGGAAACTTGCATTCGATCAAGCCATAAACTCAATATGGGATCATAAACTTTCATATTCCTATTCGCAAACCAGAAGAAAATATAAAAATGATCCTGATCCCGCGCATCCGACAAATAATACTCATAACTGGTTTAAAGGCAATATAAGTAAAGCTGAATGGCAGCATAATATTTCCCCAGCGGTTTGGGATACATTAACCTGCGGGTTTGATTATAAAGGAGAAAGAGGCCTTGCTGACGGCAGAAGCAGATCAAACAGGCTCGATAGAAAAACAATAAATACCATGGGATATTACCTTCAAAATCAATTTAAGCTTTGGGAAAAACTTTTTATTACTCCCGGATTAAGAGTAGATGACCACGAACTCTTTGGAACAAAAGCAACCTATAAAATATCCACGGCTTGGCTTATTCCACAAACAGAAACCCGCCTTAAAGGGAACTGGGGGACAGGATTTAAAGCTCCAACTCTTTACCAACTCTACGACACCTCATCTGGAAATACGAACTTAACGGCTGAAGAAAACAAAAGCTATGATTTTGGATTTGAACAAAGCTTTTTCAAAGATAAAGTATCTTTTGAGCTAACATATTTTTATAATGATTTTAAAAATTTGATCAATTGGATAAAGACCAATCCGTCAACATGGGCCGGCGAATATAGAAATATAAATAAGGCCATGACTAAAGGATTTGAAGTAGGAGCAAAAGTTAGGCCGATAGAAAACCTTACCTTTGGAGCTAATTTTACTTATACTAATACGGAAGATAAAGAAACTGGCCTTACTTTAGAAAGGCGTCCGAAAAGACAGGCTAATTTCGACGTTGACTGGGCATTCCTACCCAAAGCTAACCTTAATTTAGGCATGAACTATGTAGGTAAACGCAGAGATTCTGATTACAATACTGTAAGTGACAAGGCTTATACTATTTTTCGTACGGCAGCATATTACGATATAACAAAGAATTTTCAAATCTTTGGCAGGATTGAGAACCTCTTTGATAAAAAATATCAGGAAGTTTACGGCTATGAAACATTGGGCCGTTCATTTTATGCTGGCGTAAAGGCTGATTTTTAAATTCCCCTCCTCCTTGTGGGGAGGGATAAAGGGAGGGGGAAGTTCTTTAATCAATTACCCCTTCCCTAACCCCTCCCACAAGGGGAGGGGAATAACGATTAAAAAAAGAGAGGTGATAAATGTTTAGCCTATTTTTAAAAGGCGGCCCCCTGATGTGGCCGATACTATTATGTTCAATCGCGGCAGCTGCCATTATTTTAGAAAGATTATATTTTTTCTATAAAATACGGGAAAAAACACCCAATATTGACGCGCGTATCAAAATTCTGGTAAAACAAAACAAATTTGATGAAGCTATAAAACTTTGTGAAGTTACAACCGGGATTATTCCACATATTCTGAGTATTGGAATCCATATCAGGATGAAAGGACAGGAAGAAAAAGAAAGGATCCTTACTAAATATGTATCAAAGATAGTGCGTAAATTAGAGAAAAACCTGAGTTTCCTGGCGATAATCGGTAATATCGCTCCATTATTAGGATTATTAGGAACTATCACAGGCATGATAAAAGCTTTTATGAAAATTGAGCATCTAAAAGGGACCGCGGATGTTTCTCAAATAGCCGGAGGAGTCTGGGAAGCTTTAATTACTACCGCGGCAGGTTTATTCGTGGCAATTCCTGCTATATTCTTTTATCATTATTTTGAAGTAAAAATCAATAATATACTAGAAGATATAAAAGAAATAACCGCTGAAGTCCTCGAATGGGATATAACGCATGGAAATTAAAAGAAAAATCGTAAAAACTAATCTTCAGATCGCGCCTCTGATAGATATAATTTTTAACTTGTTATTATTCTTTATGCTTTCATACCAATTGGGTGCTGTGAGCGGAATAAAAGTAACCTTGCCCTCAGCAAAAACCGCTCAGGCCCAGAAACAAAAAGATATCATTATATCTATAACCGAAAACAATAAAATTTTTCTTAGCGAAAAAGAAACCAGCATGGAAAAACTAAAGGATGCTTTGGAAGAAGAATTAAAGCATGCCGCAAGAAAAACAGTTATTATCAGAGCGGATGATAAGATAAATTTAGGTTTAGCGGTTAAAGTGATGGATATTGCTAAACAGGCAGAAGCAGAAGGGGTGGTAATTTCAACGAAAACAGATGAAACAAAAATGTCTCCCTCTCCCTAACGAGACAGGGTAAAATAAGAATGTCATTCCCGCGAAAGCGGGAATCTCCGACGATGATTTTTAGATCCCCGATTAAAGCATTCGGGGATGACAAAATATTATCGTCGATGACAATTTCATTTGACCCCGTCTCTAACGAGAAAATGGTCGGGGTGAGGGAAAAATTATCAAGAGATTTTTAAATGAAAATAATAACTGATAGATTGCTTATTAATGCTTTTTTAGTGTCTTTCGCGGGCCACTGCTTATTTTTAGGCGCGCCTAGATTCTATTCATCGCGTAAGACGCACGAACCAAAAGAGACTATAATTACTCTTAAAATTGAAAAACCCGCTCTTTTACCTAAAATAGATACTCTTGCTAAAGAAAAAAAGCTTAAAGAGATAAAACATGCAGAACAAAAACACCAAACCAAAACAGAAGAACAGCCATCAATACCTAAAGAATTACCAGAACAAAAGATTAAGGCAGTTGATCCCGCAAAAGAAGCCATGCTTCGCTATCAGGATATGGTAAAACAAAAAATAGAAGAAGCTAGAAGATATCCCTTATGGGCAAAAAAACAGGGAATAGAAGGAATAGCCCGCATAAACTTTACCGTCTTATCTAATGGCCTAAGCCGGGATATAAAATTAGTCCGTTCATCGGGCTCTGGTATACTTGATAAAGAAGCAATTGCTACGATAATCCGAGCAGAAGCCTTTCCGCCTATACCAAAAGAAATAAACAGTTCGTCTGCGCGCATGGAAGTGGCGATTGTTTTTGCTTTGAACTAAAATATAATTGCTGTCCAAATTAGTGTCATTGCGAGCGAAGCAATCTTATCGTCGAAGAATTGCTTCGTCCCCCGACGTAACGTCGGGGTCCTCGCAATGACACGCTATTGATATCTCAAAAACATTTTACCGGCGATAACAATTATCATAATTGAACACAGATGCTAAAATATAATCATGAAAATCAAAAAGTTAACTAATATTATAGATAAAATACTTCTGGATTCTCCGGTCAAGCCCTCGGCTTCGCCGCGAGGCGAGCCGCAGAATGACAAATTTAAGGCATTTCGCAACAGGCTCATCAAGTCGAAGAATGACAAATGGAAAACATTTAACAACAGTCTCATAATTGTTATTTTATTATTCAGTTTTATCAAAGCGGAAAAAGCTTATGCTTTCTTGCCGCCAGATAAATATCTCTGGATTGAATACAAAGAATGTATCAAAGAAAAAGATGGGGGCGTAACACTACCATTACAAATCAATTACGGAAAATTTCCTAATCAGAAGAAAAATATTCCAAATTTTGATAACCTTAGGGCATTTTATACTTTAGCCAAAGAAAACGATAAAAAAAACTGGATTTTTCATGAAACACAAATAGAAAAAAATGGGGGGAAGACTCAAATAAAAATTAAATCAGCCGCAACAAATAACTTTATCGTTTTTGTTGAAGCAAAAATA
>JBDRLG010000117.1:0-13635 GCA_043813255.1 Candidatus Omnitrophota bacterium | reverse complement strand
CGTGAAATAATTAATGGAAAAATTACATTTGTTAAAAAGGAAGTTGATTCTGGTAATTAGTTAGTGAATTATAATAATTGGTAGCCGCAGGCTTTAGCCTGCGTTAGTAAAACGCAAGCTGAAGCTTGCGGCTACCTTTAGAAATAAAAAAGAAAGGGGTAAGTATTATGAAAATTTTATTTGTTATGCCAAAGGTTGGCGCTTGGGCGACTCACGGAATACATAGATCACCTAATCAGTTGTACGCGCATTGGGCGGCGTATGTTCGCCAAAGAGGTTATGAGGATGTTGCTGTTATAGACGGTAAGGCAGATCAGATCTCTATGGAACAGCTTATTGAGCAGGTAAAGGCAAAGAATCCTGATGTCGTGGTAATGGGCGAGCAGCTGCATGGTTATGGCGGATACGGAGTTTTGCGCCATTTTAAAGACGCGGCAGTCGGAATTAAAAAAGCGCTTCCTAGAACTAAAATAGTTCTCGGCGGTTTATGGTATTCGGCAATGCCGGTGCATACTTTAGAAGAAAATCCCGCGGTTGATTTTGTAGTTATGGGCGAAGAGGAGTCTTTTGGAGATTTGATTGAGGCGATAGATAAAAATAAACCGTTGAAAGATGTAGGAGGGGTTACTTCCCGCGTTGACGGACAGATTGTTATGGGGCCGCATAAGCCGCTTTTGGCTGATTTAGATAAGCTTCCTTTACCCGCGTATGATTTATTTCCGATGGATAAATATGTCGGGCACACTTATTGGAAACCGTTTGTTGATATGGTAACCAGCCGCGGATGCCCTTCAGCCTGCACATTTTGTTATGAATGGGATCAGTTTGATCCGCGTTCTCCTTCGGATTTCCTGAAATGGCGCGCTAAATCTCCTGAGAGAGTTATGGAAGAGCTTAACCTTCTGCATAGAAAATATGGGGTTAAGGTTGTAGTTATTCAGGATGATAATTTTAATGTAGATCCTAAAAGAGTGCAGAAATTCTGCGAACTTAAAAAGGCATCTGATAACCCGATTAAGTGGGTCTCTTTGGGCCGCGCTATTGACTGGGTTAATTGCGAATCAATTCTGCCGCTTATGAAGGAAAACGGTTTGATTATGGGTGTTTTTGGCATTGAGGTAACCACTCAATCAGAGCTTAAAAGAATCGCCAAAGGAATTACCATAGATCAGATCAAGAAAACAATAGAAATTTTGCGTAAAAATGATATTGCTATTGTCGCTGATATTATGATGGGGTTTGATTATGATACCGAAGAGATTGTTAAACAGCGTTTTGAGTTTACCGATCAGGTAGACCCGGATATCCTCTGGGTGGGTTATGTTACTCCCGCTCCAAACTCTCCTATGTGGAAGATTGCTTTAAAGAAAAACTGGATTGATACAAAGAAAGTAGATTTTAGCCAATGGGATTTTTTACATCCTGTAATCCCTACTGATTATCTCTCTACAGAAGATCTTGGCCGTCTGGGTTCTTGGTGTATGAGAGAGTTTTTCTCAAAGCCGGGAAGAATCAACAGGATTATGGAGAGTAATTTTGACCCGCTTGCTAAACTTTGTTTTCAGGATGTTATGGCAGGCATTAATAAATGGGAAGCCGCCGCGACAAAGGGTGAAGTGCAAATATAATTGTGTAAAGTTGAAAGTGTAATGTGTAATGAATAAAACAACAAGTTGCATTGTACCTTACACAAATCTTTAAAGGGAGTAAAAGGATGGATATTAAGCAGAAAATTAAACTTGTGTTGGTTAATCTTCTTAAGGTTAAGCTGGAGGAAATAAAGGACGATGTTAAGCTTATTGATGGTATTGGCGTTGATTCAACTGAGATGGTTGAGACGGTAATCGCGCTTGAGAAAGCTTTCGGAGTTAAGTTAAGCCCGAAAGAAATTACCAAATTTTCTACTATTAATGAGATCGAAGGGGTTATTAAACCGAAGATATAATGTGAATTATGGTAGCCGCAAGCTTTAGCTTGCGTAATAAAACGCAGGCTAAAGCCCGCGGCTACCAGTATAATTAAAACAGAGAATAGAAAGGGGGCAGAATGAAAATAATTGATTTAAGTTTGCCTATTGATGAACGCGCTCCTGAAGTTCATCCTTTTGGTATTGACCGTCTCGGGCATAAAGAAGGAGTCCGCCACCTTAATTGGGTGATGATGAAAAAATCCTTATGGGGAAAGATTTCATTTTCTTTAGGAAAGCGGATTATAAAGCAGAGTGAACTGCCCGATGAAGAATTTCTTTCTTTGGAAACCGTCCATTGCCCTGTGCACATCGGAACACACATTGATTTCTCCTACCATTACGGCACTAAATCCGAAGGCCGCCCTTCAAAAAGTATAAATGAGCTTCCTCTTGAATGGTGTTATTCTGACGGCGTGGTTTTAGATTTCACCGATAAAAAGCCCGGAGAAGTTATATCCAAAGAAGACGTGGAATCGGCAATTAAAAAAATAAATTATAATATTAAAGAAAACGATATTGTATTATTTCGTACAGGAAGCGACAGGTTTTTTGGAGGCCTTGAATATTTAAGCCAATATCCCGGTGTGTCTCCTGAAGCGATTAAATTTATACTCGATAAAAGAGTCCATATGATAGGTATTGATACTTTGGGTTTTGACCGGCCGTATAAATTTATGATAGCGGATTTTACGCGTACTAAGGACTCCGCGTATCTTTGGCCAGCGCATTTCTTTGGCAGAAAAAAAGAATACGCGCATATAGAAAGATTGACTAATCTGGATAAACTACCCAGCCATGGTTTTAAAATCCAGTGTTTCCCGATTAAGATTCTGGATGCTGGAGCTGCTTGGGCGAGAGTTGTTGCTATGGTGTAAAAGGAAAAATAACTTGCTCCTCGGTATAAGCACTTAAAAATTCTCTTACGATAATTTTTTTAAGTATACCGCGGAGTTAATAATGTAAGGAATAAAACCCGTAAGCATTATTAAGGAGGGATTAATGGGACATACTTGTAATTCTATTATAATAAACGCGCCGTATGATTTGGTGTTTGATATCTCTAACGATATACCCCGCTGGACGGAATTATTTGGCGGCGAATATAAAAAGGCGGAGGTTGTTCAGAAAGAGGGTAATAAAATTACCTTTGAACTTACTGACGACGAAGGCAAATCATGGCAGTCTGTCAGGTTTTTATTTAAAGAAAATCATTTTGCTTACGCCGAAAGGTTAAACCCGAAATTTCCATTTAAATATATGAAGATTATTTGGCTCTATACGCCTAAACCGGAAGGCATAGAGTTGTCTTGGATTCAGCATTTTGAAATGGATGACAAAGCGAAATTCAATGATGAGCAGGTGGAAGGTTTTATAAATAAGCATTCTAAAGATAATCTTAAGATTTTTAAAGAAGTTATAGAAAAAGATAAATTGTGTAAGGTGTAATGAAATGCCATTATTGTCTAAATTAGTGTCATTGCGAGCGAAGCGAAGCAATCTTATCGTTGGAAGATTGCTTCGTCACTTCGTTCCTCGCAATGACACGCTACCGGTATCTCAAAATTATTCTTTCGGCGATAGTAATTGTTTTAATTTGGGCACAAATGATGAATTGTATTTAATTAGCTTAATGCAGTGAATAGAAAAACCTTCACAATTTTATGTTTTGAAGGCGCGGTATTATCTTTTAATGTGGCGGCAACCGCGGCTATCGTGCCGTCAGTCGCGCGGGATTTTGGGATTGCCCAATTTTTTGCCGGCAGGATAATTTGGCTGTATATGCTTCCTTATGGGATAGCAGCTCTTTTTTATGGGCCTTTAGTAAGGGTATTAGACGCTAAAAAAGTAGAATTATTTTGTTTATTCTTTTTTTCTTTGGCTAACCTTTTGGCGGCATTGGCAGGCAATATTTATACGCTTTTTGCGGCCCGTTTTTTTATGGGCATTTTTGGCGCGGCTGTAATTCCTCTGGGATTAATATTAATTGGCCGGCATATCGAGAATAAAAACCGAGGCAGGTTTGTCGGGTTGTTTTTTAGCGCGACATTTATTGCTTCTTTGGCGGGCTTATTTCTAAGCGGCATTATTCACTGGAGGCTGATTTATTTAATTCCCGCGGTATTAGGCTTTATTTTATTGTTTTTTATCTATTATTACTTACCAAGTTTTAAGCAGGATGCCGGCGGCCTGAAGATTAATTATCTTTCTGCTTTTAAAGACAGGGCAGTCCGCGCGGTTTTTATTTATATATTTTTTATCAGCCTGTTTTATCACGGCGTTCAGCAGTGGCTTGGAGTGTATTTTTCGCAAAAGTTTCATTTTAGCCAGTTTTTAGTAAGCATGCTGATTACTTTGACAAGTTTTAGCGGAATATTCGGTGAGGCTGTTGGAGGAAAACTTTCAGATATAATTGGCAGAGTAAAGACTATAGATTTAGGTATTGGATTAATGGTTGTTAGTGTTTTTGCGTTAGTATTTAAATTACCGTTGGCGGTTTTGGCTTTAATTATGGTTATTTGGGGAGTTGGATGGACTTTTAACCATGCCGGTTTGTCTACTATGCTTACTGATTTGCCTAAAGAATTCTTAAATGAGTCGGCAAGTTTAAACAGCAGTGTGCGTTTTATTTCAGGCGGGCTTGGCGCGGCGTTAGGCGGAATTATAATGCAGAGGAATTTTAACGCCGGATTTTTGGCAATAGGGTTATTGTTGATAGTATTAGCTGTATTCGCGAAGAGATTGTTAGTGGTTAAATAACTGTAAAATTCCCCTCCCCTTGTGGGAGGGGTTAGGGAAGGGGAAATATTTGTTAAGATAACCCCCCTCCTTAGTCCTCCCCACAAGGGGGAGGAAAACTTTAAAAAATAAAATGGAGGTAAAGAAATTATGGACTTAAAAGGTAAGACAGCAATCGTTACAGGCGCAAGCCGTGGTATTGGAAAAGCGCTTGCTTGTACGGCGGCAAGTTTAGGTATAAATGTAAGTATTGCGGCGCGTAATGAAGGGCCGTTAAAAGAAACCGCCGAAGAAATCGCCAAAAAATATAAAGTTGAAGTTTTGCCGGTGGTTTGCGATGTGACAAAGCTCGAGGATTTAGAGAATTTGGTAAATAAAACAAAAGAGAAGTTCGGTAAAGTAGATATTTTGTTAAATAATGCCGGAGTTTCCAGCCAATATCCATTTCAGCAGCAACCGATCGAAGATTTCGAAAGATTAGCCCATACAAATTATTTGGGGTATGTGCGCTTAATTCGGCTGGTAATAAATGATATGATTAAAAATAAAAGCGGCAGTATTATTAATATGGTTTCCGGCTCTACCCTTTGTGACCCTTTGCCGAGGAATTTTATAGTTTATAGTTCTTTAAAAGTCGGCCTGCGCGCGTTTTCTAAAGGGTTATTTTGGGAATTGCGCGACCACGGCATAAAAGTCACTTCTATTTTGCCGGGTGTTACCGATACTGACTTAACGGGAAAATTAGCAGAGATTACAACAGATACTTCGCGTTTAATGACTACGGAAGCAATTGAAAACGCGGTCCGGTTCGCTTTAACTGTTCCAGCGAATGTCTGCCCGCTGGAAATCGCGGTTATTAATCAGCAGACACCGTGGACAGTTCCGGTGATTCCATATAAACAGCAACAGGCGAAATGATTGTGTAATGTTTAATGTTTAAAGTGTAATGTAAGATTTAAATAAAAAAGGCGGTGAAAAATGAGAATAAAAACTTTCTGTCTACTGGTTACTGTTTATTGTCTACTATCTACTGTTTGTTTTGCTCAGGATAAACTATTGCTTGATGATTTTGAGGCGGGAATCTCAGGCGGGCCAACAGGCACTGTGGATTTTGGTTCTGGAGGAGGCTCATCTGTGGAAGTAACAGCCGCCAAAGATATTAAATACAACGGAAATCAGTCATTGAAAGTTGTATTTGACGCTATTCCCGGTGGCTATATGTGGATTGCCAGAGGTTATGGCTTAGACGCGAAAAATTCTGTTTGGTTACTCAGGCCGGAAACAATCGACTGGGGAAAATATAAAGGAATTTCTTTTTATATGTATGGCAGTAATTCAGGAACTGTTGTAGCAGTGGATATTAAGGATGCCGGCGGGGAATTATGGAGGTATTTAGTTACGGATCATTTTAAAGGATGGCAGAAAGTTGAATGCCTTTTTTCTGATTTTTCCGTTCGTTCTGACTGGCAGCCGGATTCAGCGGATAATAATGGGCAGTTGGATTTTCCTGTTAAGAGTTATCAATTCGAAGTTTTGCCGGAAGCAAAAGGCGCAGTATATTTTGATGATGTAGAGTTGATTGGGAAATAATTATTTTATGAAAATTACAAACGTAGGGGCACAATATTTTGTGCCCGGTTATAATTATAGTTAGTTTCGGTCATTTGGCAATTGGGATTTTGATATTATTTGGAATTTGGGATTTGTAATTTTGATAATACGATTATAATAAAAAAGGAGGGGATATGAATAAACAGGATGTTAAGAACCTAAAAAAACGGTATCTTATTTGGCTGTATCTGATAACTAAAGAGGCGTTTGACAGGTATGAAAGGAAATTCACTCAGTTTGATATTGATGAATTCATTTTAGAGGGAATGGAGAAAGAGTTAAAAGAAGCTTATCTCCCTCAGGAGAAAAAAGCGCTTGAGAAATATGTAAATGATTACAGGCAGTATATAAACGAGAAAGAACAAGCCTGCCTTAAGTTAAAATACAAAGATAAAAAAATCAACCCGTATTTCCTTTTTCTTGATGTTAAACTGGAGGCGATTGAAAAAGCGATTGTTAAAGAGTTTGATAAAAAAACTCTTGAAGAAATAAAGAGCATGTATGAACAGGAAATGACAGAAAAGATTTTAAAGAAAGTGAAACATAAATAATTGTGTGAAGAATTATACATTAAACTTTACACATTAAACATTGCACAACATGATAATTGATAGTCATAGTCATTGGTTACCGGATGAAATAATTTCAAACGCCCATTTTTTTTCTCTCATCTGGGGTGATATTGAATCTCAAATCAAAATGATGGAAGAAAATGGGATTGATAAAGCGGTTATAAGTTATCCTACTTCTGACGCGCATTTAAAATTAGGCAGTATCAGTCAGACCGCGTATATCTATAATGATAATGTAGGTAAGATTCTTAAACGCTATCCAGATAAGTTTATCGCAGCGGCTGTTCTGCCGGTGGATAATTCCGTTGATATGCTGGATGAATTGAAAAGGGCAACTGAGGAATTAGGTTTTAAGGCGGTTTCTCTTGCCTCTAGTTATAACGGCATATATCTGGATGACAAAATGTTTCTTCCGGTATTTGAAAAAGCGCAGTGCTTGAATATACCTCTTTTTGTCCACGCTCAGATAGTTAATCCTATAGGGTATGAGCGTGTAAAAGACCCGTTGCTTACCCCTGTCATAGAATATGTTTTTGATACCACTATATCAATAGGCAGGCTTTTAATGGCGGATATATTAAAAGATTACCCGCAGATAAAATTCATCTTCGCGAATTTTGGCGGCGCGGTTTCTTTCTTAGCCGACCGTTTTGACGCGACTTATAATATGCTTAGAGGCATAAATTTTGTAAAAGATTTAAAAGATGTCCCCACAAAATATTTAAAGAATATCTACGTAGATACCGGTGGAGACAAATCAAAAATAAATTTTCAGCTTGCTCTTGAGTTCTTCGGCGCAGGGCATTTATTATGGGGCAGTGACTGGCCGGCAAAAAAAGATATTTCAGGTTCAATAAACGCGGTTAAAGGTTTAGGTATAACCGAAGAAGATAAAACAAAGATTTTAGGCGGTAATTTGGAGAAAATATTTGGGGAGGGAACGACAATATGAATCAAAAACCTCAAGAATGGTTAAAACAAGCTGATTATGATTTAGATACAGCTTGGTTTATTTCCTTAATCAAATAGAATTAAAACCAGCGGAATCAATTGGGCGATTTATAATTAAATTAAATGAAGCAAGTGTTGCTACCCGTTATCCGGAAGATCTCGAAGAAATTAACAAAAATTATACCAAAGTAGTGGTACAGGATATAATTGTGCATACTAAGGAGGTCCTGGAATGGATAAAACAGCAGTTCTAGGAATTATTAATCAATTTAAGATAATACTTGAATCCAAGTCAGTAAGTGTTAATAAAATAATCCTTTTTGGATCTTATATGACAGGAAAATTTAAAGAAGGAAGCGATATTGATTTGGTAATTATATCAGATGATTTCAAAAGTAAGGCTTACTGGGAGAGAATTGATCTTCTTTCCGATGCCATTTATGAAGTTTTTAAACCTATTGAAGCAGTTGCTTTGACTTCTGATGAGTGGGAAAAAGAAGAATCAATGGTTGTTGATTATGCGCGCGATGGTGAAGTTGTTTATGCTGTGTAATTACACAAAGATTTAATTATGTTATTCATAAATCATACATATAATAAAGATAACTATGTTAAAGAAAGAGAAGAAATATGGAATATTCTTAATAATAAATTGGATTTTAAAGGATTAGCTAAGAAGATAAATTTTGAAATTAAGAGAACTTCCGAACTCACTATTGTAAAATCTCCCATTAATTTCTCGGGAATAAATAACAAAAGTATTATAGGGTCTTTTAAATCGGGAGATTCAAAAATAATGATAGCAAATGAATGGTTAAATGAAATGGTCGAAAGATTTACATATCTTCAATGGGGTTTAGTTGAAATAACATTAGCAAATAAACTCTATCAGGAAACGCAGGATAATATACAAAAGTACTATTTTGAAATCAATTTCCAGTATTATTCTATGTATGTTATATCAGAAATATATTCTTTTTGGAATATGGTTGCTCAATATCTAAATGTATTGTATATGGAGGAAGAAGAAAAAGATGTTAACTGTGGATTGTTTGAATCGTCAGAAATTAAAGATAATCAAAATGATTTTGTGCAAAATATGCGTAGCGAGTATATGAATGCATTTAATAAAGATATTTTAAAGTTGAGGCACCATAGTACCCATCGAAAAAGAATCGAGATTACTGAATTAGGGCCAAAATATTATACGAAAATTACTAAAATTATGGTTGAATTAGCAGCTCAATACGAATCGATTCCGGCTATAGCATTAGAAAATAAAATTATAGAGGTAATGAATAGCATTATAAAAGTTATGGGTTATTGTGGTGATAATTTGGAAATGGAGATTAAAAATAAAGGATATAGTAATATTACAATTGTAAGAAAAAATAATTAGATTTAGTTTTGGAATTATCGTTAAATAATTTGTTATAAAGGAGAAGAAACTATGCAGATGCAGAAAGAGGTTCATTTAACGGGAAAAGATTTGACTAATATGGTGCAGTTAAGGCCTCAGGATGTTGGGCAGTACGCGATTGTGCCCGGCCCGAGAGACAGGCTGGATGTTTTGATAAAAAAGATTGAAAATCCGGTGAAGAATTTTTCTTTTATGGAATATACCATGTATACCGGTATGTATCAGGGGATAAAGCTTACGGCTATAAACGGCGGAAGGTTTTCTACCGATACATCAATTACCAGTGAAGTTATGTGTAACGCTGGGATAAAGAATATAATCCGTATCGGCACCTGCGGGGCATTGGATGAGAAGATTAAAGTCGGCGATTTGATTGTGGTTGATAAAGTTATCCGCGGAGACGGGGTAACGCCTTATTATGTGGATAAGGATTTTCAGACGGTTGCTGATAAAGAGATTACCGACGCGTTGTATGAAGTTGCTAAGGCAACGGGCATAGCTGTTCATCGCGGTACTGCGTGGACAACCGACGCGCTTTTACGCGAGACAAGAGAAATTGTCGAAGCAAAACGCAAAGAAGGCGCGATTGCCGTGGATATGGTTTCATCCACTCTTTTGACTATTGCCCAGACTTACAATGTCAAAGCAGGTTCGATTCTGGCAGTCAGCGATAATGTTATTACCGGAGAAATGGGTTTTATGAACCCGATGTATTATATGGCGGAGACAAAACTTATTGAAATTGCGTTGGAAACAGTGAAAAAATTATGTAAAGTGTAACGTGTAATGTGTAACGTAAAAGAACAAAATTCAAAAATAGATTAAATTCATTACACTTTACACATTAAACATTACACAATTATTAAGATATGAAATATTCCCCCCTTTTTTGGCCGATTGAGTTAAAAGATAATAGTATATTTATACTTGATGAGACGCTTTTGCCTGTGGAGTTAAAGTATATAGAAGTAAATAATTATCATGATGCTTGTTTAGCGATTAAGGAAATGAAAACACGCGCAGTAGGGCAGGTGATTTTGGTTTTTTATATCTTTCTTTTAGTAATCAGGCAAAACCGAGAAAACAAAGATTTACCTGTAATTTTAAACAAAGTCGCTCAGGAAATAAATTCTACCCGGCCCACGCTTTCTTTTAAATATCTGACTGATATGGTATTAGGCTGGGTAAATAATCCGGATAGTTTAGAAAAAAATATATCCGGATTTTTGCATATGCTTAAAAACAGCCGGATAAAACAAGCAGAGGAGGCTTGCGGACTGATAAAAGATAAAGATGTAATTCTTACACATTGTAATGTCAGCGGGCTTTTGCCTTTGATAGGAGAATTGTGCCGTAAGGAAAATAAAAATATCAGTTTTTTTGTGACGGAAACCCGTCCTTATTTACAGGGAGCGCGCCTTACCGCGTGGGAATTAGATAACGCGGGGTTTGATGTTACCGTAATAGCGGATAATATGGTCGCTGAGGTTATGGCGGAAGGAAAAATCAGTAAAGTCATTGTGGGTGCGGATAATCTGGCGCAAAACGGAGACATTGCTAATAAAATCGGGACTTATCAGATAGCGATTCTGGCAAAGCATTTTAACATTCCTTTTTATGTATTATGCCCTCCTGTAACAAAAGCTGCTTCGGGAAAAGATATTAAAATAGAAATACGGCCTGACAGCGAATTGCTGGAATGCCATGGAGTAAGGATTGCTCCCAAAGGCGTAAAGGGGTATTATCCGGCGTTTGATATTACACCTAATGAATTAATAACGAAACATATTTATATGGAGACAAAGCCACGAAATTAATGGATGTCATTGTTCTCTTCCGATTTGATCGGAGGATCAATCGGACAATTCAGATTTATGGATTCCCCGAACGAGTCGGGGAATGACAAAGGAGAGACAGGAAGATGATTTTTGGAAAAGAGAAGTCATTAAAAGAAGATATTATTAATATAGGAAAGAAACTTTATGATCTGCGTTTGGTAGCCGCTAAGTCAGGGAATTTGAGCGCTAGAATAGACGAAAATAATATTTTTATCACTGCTACCGGAACGTGTTTGGACAGTTTAACTTTAGACGATATTTTAAAAGTTGACTTAAATTCCGATAATGTTAAAAATCAAAAAGTAACTACAGAATTTTCTCTGCACAGCCTCGTGTATAAAAATTTTCCCAATAAAATTATTATCCATTGCCATCCGCCGTTGACAAACGCATATTTCGCGGTTTATTCCGAACTTAAAGCTTTAACTTTTGAAACCAAGCTTTATCTGGGCAATGTCCCGGTAGTCGCTCAGGATACCCCCGCGGTTACAAAGCCCGAATTAGTAATAGAGGCGTTAAAAACCAGTAATCTGGTAGTGTTAAAAAATCACGGTGTGGTAAGTATTGCTGATGAATTCAAAGAAGCGTTTCATTTGATTGACAGCCTTGAAGAGGCAGTAAAAACCGCCTCAGTTGCCCGCTTGTTTAAAAAAGAAATACTCGATGATTTAGATAAAAGCCTTAAAGAAGATTTAACCAATAGTAATGTTTACACTATGTTTTCCAAAGAGCACATACAGGCAATAGTGGATTTGGTAAATAAAGATGAATTTATTTTAAAAAAAGGGCAGGAATTAGATTTAACATTACAGTTGGCTATTAAGCTTGATGAAGAAAATAAAGTTTATAAATTTAATTTTGAACAAGGCAGAATCCCAAAGCTTGATTTAGACGATAACGCCCCGTTTGTAATTTCCGCTCCCGCAAATGTATGGGAATTAGTATTTTTAGGAAAGTTAGAGCCTTTTGTGGCAACTATGCAGGGAAAAATGAAATTAAAAGGAGACATCGGCAAGCTTTCCAAATGGTATGTGCCGTTTAGTAGGTTGTTTGAGTTGTTTAAGCAGGTGAGGATAAAATAAAAGATAATTGTATTAGTGTCATTGCGGGGAGTGAAACGACGAAGCAATCCTTTATTTATGCTGCGTAATCAATATTACGTATATTTATTAACAAATTGGAATAATAAAGTTTTATATGTTGGCGTTACTAATGATCTAAAACGCAGGTTATATGAACATCAAAATGGGTTGCAGAAAGGCTTTACTCAAAAATATCATTTGAATAAATTGGTTTATTATGAGATTTGTGAAGAGATAGAAGGAGCTATCTTAAGAGAGAAACAAATTAAGGGCGGTTCTAGACAAAAGAAGAATGATTTAGTAGCTGGATTTAATCCGGGATAGGAAGATTTGAGTCGGAAAATATGAATGATGTTCTAGGAAGTGTCATTGCGAGCGAACGTAGTGAGCGAAGCAATCCTGTTTTTAAGATTGCTTCGTCGCTTTGCTCCTCGCAATGACACTAATATGTTGTTACGAAATTCGTGGCAACCGTAATGATACTAAAGATTGGAGGAAGTTATGGATTGGGGGATGAAGAATAGGTTGAATCAGTTGATACCTGACGGTAAATGTTTTTTTATGCCTATAGACCATGGTTATTTTCAGGGGCCTACGCGTTGTTTGGAGCGGCCGGCGGAAACTATTAATCCGCTTTTGTCTTATTATGACGCGCTGTTTGTTACGCGGGGAGTCTTGCGCGCGGCAATTGACCCTTTAAATACTAAGCCGATAATTTTAAGAGTTTCCGGTGGCACAAGTATGGTTGGGAAAGATTTGGCTAATGAAGTAATTACTACTTCTATAGAAGAAATTATTCGGGTTAATGCTTCGGCAGTGGGGGTTTCTGTTTTTATTGGGAGTGAATATGAAAAACAGACGCTTTCAAATTTGGCGAATCTTGTTAATGAATGTGAGAATTACGGTATTCCGGTAATGGCAGTTACCGCGGTAGGAAAAGAATTGGAGAAACGCGACGCGCGTTATTTAGGCCTATGCTGTCGCATTGCCGCGGAATTAGGCGCGCGCATAGTAAAGACTTACTGGTGCGAGGATTTTGATAAAGTAGTCCATGGATGTCCAGTCCCTGTGGTAATTGCCGGCGGCCCGAAATGTGAAACTGAAAAAGAGGTCTTTGAGTTTGTTTACGACGGAATGCAAAGAGGCGCTATTGGGGTAAATCTGGGCAGGAATGTCTGGCAGAGCGCGCAGCCGGTGGCAATTGCTGCCGCGTTACAAGCGATAATACATAAAAAAGCGGATGTGAAAAAAGCTATGGATGTGTTTAATGAAGTTAAAAAACAATAACTCGTAATCGGTAATCGGTAAATCGTAATTGAGACTGTTGCAAAACTCTATTTCTGTCATCCTGCGCGAAAGCGCAGGATCTATTATCGACGATAAAATTTTTATAGATTCTGCGGTCAAGCCCTCGGCTTCGCCGCGAGGCGAGCCGCAGAATGACAAATTTGAGGTA
>JBDRLG010000116.1:0-29262 GCA_043813255.1 Candidatus Omnitrophota bacterium | reverse complement strand
ACCTCAAATTTGTCATTCTGCGGCTCGCCTCGCGGCGAAGCCGAGGGCTTGACCGCAGAATCTATAAAAATTTTATCGTCGATAATAGATCCTGCGCTTTCGCGCAGGATGACAGAAATAGAGTTTTGCAACAGTCTCATTAAGTATATTGAATAATCGTTTCATTAAAAAAATATAGTGAAAAATATAACAGAAAATATATGTGTGGGGATAGGAGCGAGCCAAAAAAAAGATCCCATTCAAGCGATACGTGAAGCCTTGCTTGAAGCAAAATTATCTCTAAACAAAGAAAAAATTGATTTAGTTGTTCTCTTTACAACCATCGAATATTCTCACCCCAATATAATCAAAACTGTTACTAATTTTTTAGGCCCCGTTCCTATAGTCGGTTGCAGCGGAGCTGCTGTAATTTCTAACAAAGGCATATTCCGCACAGGCCTGTGTATTTTGCTTCTAAGTTTTGCCAAAACTATATACTTTAATACCGCGGGAGTTAAGGACATACGGTTTAAAACGGCTTTAAAAGCGGGAGAAGAATTAGGAGATAAATTATTGTATGGCTTTCATGGGATCCGGCGTGATTTAGCAATAACATTTTTGGATGGAATGATTGAAGAAGGATCGAATTTCATTTATGGGCTGCAGGAAAAACTCGGCACGAGTTTTCCTATTATAGGGGCTTCTGCTTCAGATAACTTACATTTCTTAAAAACTTATACGTATTTCAACCAAGAAGTAACTTCTAACTCCGCATCCGCGGTTATTTGGGGAGGAAAATTAAACTTTAGCTGGGGAATAAAACATGGCTGGAAACCAATAGGCAAACCACGCAGCGTGACAAAAGCAAAAGCTAATGTTGTCTATGAAATAGATAACGCTCCAGCCGCAAAGGTATATGAAGAATATTTAGCAAGGAATTTAATCGAATTAAGAAAGGAATTAAAACGGATCTCTATCTTTTATCCCATAGGAATATACCTGCAAGGAGAAGAAGAATACCTTTTAAGAAATCTTCATTCCATAGAAAATAACGGTTCTTTAATTTTTCAAGGCAATGTTCCTGAAGGCAGCTCTATAAGATTAATGATTGGGACAAAAGAATCCTGCCTTGAGGCAACTCAACAGGCAATAAATGAAGTAAAAAATGGCATGCATTCAAAAAAAATCAGTTTTATATTACTATTCGATTCTGTTTCACGGTATATACTTTTAGGCAGAGGAGCAATAAAAGAATTGGATCTTATAAAAGATGCGGTGGGCCATAACACCCCAATAATAGGGATATATTCCTATGGAGAGCAGGCTCCTTTAAGAGCGATAAACTATCAGGGAAGAACACATTTTCATAATCAAACTATAAATATTTTAGGGATAACCAGTTAGTTAATATGCTTATAAGCGAACTTATAATTAATTTTTTGGGCATCGCATTTATAATTACGATTATTTCTCTTATATTTATATTGATTTTAAAAATGGAAAGAATTAAACGGCTTCAAACAGCCGTAACCAGCCTTAAAAAATCGCTGGATGAAATGGATGAGCAAGCCAAGCTTATTGTCCGCACTGACATAGAATTAAACAAAACACAAGAAGAATTGGACAAAAAAATAACCGGCCTTTACGCGCTGCAGAAATTATCTAAAAGCATAAGCACAACATTGGAAGAAAACCAAATTTTCAATATGATTGAAAATTCAAATATCGAAGACCTTGGGTTTGAAAAAGCCTGTGGATTTATGTGGATTGATAAAAACCGCGGGTTTGTACTAAATTTAAATAAAGGTTATTTGAGGGATGAAATAGAAACAATGCGGGTTAATGTGGATAATATTAAAGAATCGCTTTTAACTATTATCCAGCAAAAAAAAACAGTTTCTACTATTTCTTTAAAAGATATCGCTCTGGAAGATAAGATAAAAGAAATTTTTAAAATTATCTATTTCGTAATCTCTCCAATTATACTCAAAGAAGGGGATATGGGCTTCTTGTTTGTGGGGACAGAAAATAGCGACATAGCAATGAGTGAAGGCGATGAAGAACTAATAACTATTCTGGCAAACCAGATTGGACAGGCGCTGGAGAACGCAAAATTATTCGATAAAACGTGGAAAGCTCAGCAGGAATTAGGAAAAAAGGTTGAAGAAAGAACGCATGAATTACAGATGGCGCTTGATGAAGTAAAAACAATAAGTAAAAGGAAAAGCGATTTCATCTCAGCTGTTTCCCATGAACTAAGGACCCCTCTAACATCTATTAAAGGATATGCCTCTATACTTCTGGCTGGAAAACTGGGGGAAATCCCTGAAGATGTCCGGTTAAGGCTTGAGAAGATCAACCGGCACAGTGATGAATTAACACATTTAGTAAATGACCTGCTTGATATTTCAAGAATTGAATCGGGAAGAGTAATTATGAGGATAGAGCCGCAGAACATAAACAATATTATCTCAAGCATTGAGGATTTATTTTCTGGACAATTTAAAGAAAAACAGATAGAATTTCATACTCAAGTAGAAGAAGGCTGTAATGTGATAGTAGCGGATTTAAGCCAAATAAAAAGAGTATTTATAAATCTTGTAGGGAATGCTATAAAATTCATGCCTGAAAAAGACGCGAAAATTAAAGTAATTGTTCACAAACTAAAAGGATTCGCTCAAGTCGATATAATTGACAACGGATGCGGGATTCCTGACGAAGCAAAAGAAAAAATATTTGAAGAATTTTACAGAGTAGACAACTCGATTAATGACCAGGTGAAAGGAACAGGCCTTGGATTGGCTCTGGTAAAACATATAATTGACGCGCATAGCGGAAAAATCTGGGTAGCCAGCCAGATTGGGCAAGGTTCAACTTTTAGCTTTACAATGCCTTTACATACTACGAAATAAATTATGCCTACAAAAATCCTTATTGTTGATGACGATCCTGATATTAGAGATGTATTAAAACTTACTCTATCCGAAGAAAACTACGAAGTCCTTGAAGCAAAAGACGGGGAAGAAGCTTTGAAAATCATCGCGCAAAAGCCTTTAGATTTAATCCTGCTTGATTACAAAATGCCAAAAATGGACGGCCGCCAAGTATGTAAAATAATCAAAAAAGACTTATTATTACGGCATTTACCTATCATTATGGTTACTGGCAAAGGTGAAATAAATGACAAAATAGACGGAATTGACGCGGGAGCTGATGATTATATAGTAAAGCCTTTTGAGCCTAAAGAAATGCTCGCGAGAATCAGAATGATTGTCCGAAGAACAGAAAGAGACCTTGAAGCGAATCCGCTTACCAGATTACCAGGGAATGTTTCTATTTTAAATGAATTATCCCACCGGCTAAAAAGCAAAGAATTATTCGCGGTTTGCTATCTGGATTTGGATAAATTCAAAGCCTACAATGACACCTATGGATTTGAACACGGAGACGATGTTATTAAAGAAACCGCCCGGGTATTAATCGGGGTTACTCTAGAGGCAGGCAATACAGATGATTTTATCGGGCATATCGGAGGCGATGATTTCGTAATAGTAACTACTTTAAACAAAGCGGATATTATATGCACGAAAGTCATATCGGAATTTGAAAAAATAGTACCACTCTTCTATACCGAAGAAGACAGAAAAAGAAAATACATACTAGGCCATGACCGGCAAAGCAAAGAAGTACAAATCCCGCTGCTTTCCATCTCTATAGGAGTAGTCACAAATGAATTTCGGGAAATAACCCACGTTGCGCAAATCGGAGAGATTGGCGCAGAATTAAAATCTTACGCGAAACAATTGGAAAAAAGCAATTATATTAAAGATAAACGTAAATAGTATTACTGAATTTATATCCAATAAAAAAGCGCCTTTTTTAAAGGGCGCTTTTTTATTGGCGGGGCTGACGGGATTCGGACCCGCGACCTTCTCCGTGACAGGGAGACGCCCTAAACCAGACTAGGCCACAACCCCCATTATCTTATTCATACTTTATTCACACTTTAAAATTCATGGTGGGCGCTAGAGGAGTTGAACCCCTGGCCTATTGAATGTAAGTCAATCGCTCTAACCAACTGAGCTAAGCGCCCAAGAAAATCACCTTTATAATAACCCTGCCTACTTATCAGCAGACATAAAAGATTTTCAGTGGTTGGGAAAATGTTTTATACTTTCCCATACCGCAAGGAAAAAGTATTATAAACGAAATATTATCCAGAGTCAATTCAATTATTTAAAAATGAATACTATTCAATTAGGCTATTTTACCTAAAATCCCCATAACAAAAGCCATAACAAACAACGCCACTGTCTCGATAATACCCAAAACTACAATATAATTACCAAATCCTTTGCCTGTTTCACCCATGGCATCCGCGGATACCGCGGCTGCTTTTCCCTGCATTACAGCGGATAGGCCTATAGCTAAACCTGAAAAGATCCCTATGCTCCATAAATAAACGCCTTTATTTATAATATCAACCATCTTATTCATAATAATCAACCCGTAAATGGTCTGTGTTAAAGGAGCTCCTACAAAAGCAACCAGCATAAATGAAGCGGCTTTATTTTGGGCAAATGCTTTTTTCCATGCTCCTACAGCTGCCATTCCGGCAATGCCTGTGCCTAAAGCAGACCCCATCGCCGATATAGCTAATACAGTAATCAATCCTAAATCTTTAAACTGCGATAACACCCCTGTTTCCATGTTTTCTCCTTCCTTAATAATGTTTACTTTAGTTTTTTATCATTCTTGTATTGGTTTATAAACAAACCCCTGCCATTTTACATTTATATGATTACAGAACTCCAAGACATTAAGCCGGACGCCATGAACCAAAACAGCCATGGGGCCAAGGACTATATTCAGGCCATGGCCTAATAACAAAATTAATGATGCTGTTACAGCGGATACAAGGCTATTATAGCCGACATCCATTGCCATTTTATTAAAGGCATCCGCCACAGCTACTGTTGCTAATCCAACAGCAAAAAGCCGGATATATGAAACAACGTCTGTAAAATTATTTACGAAATTTAAAAGCAGGTTGCCTAGGCCTGCCCCTATACCTTTTAAAATATTCTTTTGTGGATTAGAAAATAATACTACCAATACCGGGCCGATAATAAAAAACCATTTGGCAAAAGCGGGAAACACCGCGCTCAAAATTAAATTCCTGGCAAGAAAAAACATACCCCATAATATACACAGCCAGCCAATTTCAACCCAGGCAATAAGGGAAGGCATTTTAAGGATAAACCTCCATATATGGCCTAAACTCAGATGAAATGTTCCGAGGAGAAAACATATTGTCTGAACTGTCGCGCTGTCTCTTAATCCCGGGACCAAAGGCTTTATTGACTGCGGCAGCCATTCCTGCCCAAAAAAGGTCGCGGATAACCCTCCCCATATAATCGCGCAACCGCTAAATACATAAAAAAGTATAAAAATAGACTTATCTTTTATCTTCTTCTTTGTTTTTATCCGCGCGAATATTGTCAAAAAAAGAAAAATAGCGCCATAACCGGCATCTCCTATAAGCATGCCAAAAAATATTGACAGAAATACAAGAAACAACATACTAATATCTACTTCGCGGTATCCCGGGAATATTTCAATTAATTTAAAAACCGGGGCTATAATAGCTACCCAGCGTGGATTACGAATTAATGTGGGAACATTATCATTTTCAGCTGGCTGAGTTATAACCAACCCCCATTTTTCTTTTTTAGCAGTCTCTGTTAATATCTTAACTTTATCATAAGGAATATACCCCATTAAATAATTCAACTGCCATTCCTGAGCCATCCCGCTTAAAGCCTGCTGAAATTCTAATTCCTTGATTAAATTTTTTTTTGCCTTAGTAAAAACGTTAAAATAAGGCTCGAATTTCCCAATTTCCCGTTCAATAGATTTAATAATTTCAACATCTTCTTGTAACCTTAAGCGCATCTTTTCCAGCCCGCAGTGAGGCAAAACAAGCTCTTTAAAACCAATATCACATTTTTCCCGTGATACTACTAAACAATTAGCTATCCCGTCAACATTAAATATAATTTTGACTAATATATTATCCGGAAGTTTTTTAAATTCTTTATGCGGAATCCGGTAAAACCTTATAAATATATTATTTTTTGCTAACTCATGTATCTTATCTGTATCAAAATCCCCCCATTTTTCCCATTGGCTTATAATATTCTTTAAGTTTCTGGAAAACTGCTCCAGATGCTCTAACCTTTTCTTCAAGTCTATTATATGCCTGGAAACTGCCTGCCAGTCAGGCAAATCTTCTATAGCAGGTTGTTCAATGCTGCTTTTAAATTCTGTCTCTGACAAAATTGAAAGCGAGGCTTCAACTAAAGCTATATCGTTTTGAATTTCATTAGGCTCTTTGCTTTTAGGAATACGCTGGGGTTCTAAATGCAAAATTCCCAATTGCCGCAGAATCTTTAACGCTGATTCCGCGTCCTTTTCTTGAATAATTACCGCCGCTTTTTTCATAGGCACAATCACACCAGCACCTCTTCATATTCCATTTCTTCAATCTTCTTTTTAGCTATTTTACTGCGCCCAACCGCGTTAGTCATCTGGTCTCCGATATAAATCTTTATCAATCGGATTGCTTCTTGCGCTTGGGGAATTTTAACTTTTTCAAAAAGGTTAACCCTTTGTGTGGTAATTTGTAATTCTTCTTTCAATATGTTTATGCCTTTTTCTACAATACTAATCTCGGCCCGTAAAGACAAGATAGTTTTAAAATATTCTATGGCGGCATCTACCCAAAGAGGGACAGTAAACAAGTCATACTCAAGCAACCTAAATTCCAACTGCTTAAAAACCGGAATATCAACCCCTGCAACATTTTTTCTCTCTACCGATGGATTAGTAAACTTAATTAAATCATTAATATCCGTTTCTAAATTTACAAGCAGCCCCGCCCAAACCTCAGCGTCTTTTAATTTCTTTAATTCATTATTTCTTTTTTCTCTAAGGATGCCTGCCTGATGCAATATTTCCATCTGCAATTGCTGTTTTTTAAGTTGAAGCGTGGGCAAATAACGCTCATATTGCTTTAAAGCGTCTCTCTGGCGTTTTAATTCCCCTTTTGTAAATTTAATCTTTCCCATTTAATATTAGTGTTTAGCGTAGAGCGGCTTGCTTTACTATACGCTAAACGCTATCCGCTATACGCTATAGTTTTTTGGCCAGTATTTTTCTATGATTGATTTTTTTATTCCTGTTTCTTCCGGGCTGAAACATTCAGACATAATCTGCCAGCCTGAATCCAAAGCTTTCTCTAACGGGATCCTTACTTCTAGAGACATCATGTTATCCTCAAACAACCGGCCGTATTTAAGAAGTTTGCTATCCCATGAACTCATCTGAAAACCCATTGATTGTTTTTCCAGAGTTTCACGATAATCAGCGAACAGCTGAATCATTGTGTCCATTATAACTCTGTGGTCATCACGAGTTTTTCCATTAACCTGCTGTTTAAGACGGCTTAGTGACCCAAATGGCTCTATAACCGAATTCTTTAAATAAAGCTGCCCTTCAGTAATATATCCTGTATTATCCGGAACAGGATGAGTTACATCGTCTCCCGGCATAGTGGTAACTGCTAATATGGTAATCGAACCAGCTGTATCAAAATCTACGGCCTTTTCATATCTCGCGGCTAATTGGCTGTAAAGATCCCCTGGATAACCTCGGTTTGAAGGGACTTGTTCCATGGTAATAGCTATTTCTTTTAAGGAATCGCAAAAATTGGTCATGTCTGTCAGCAGTACTAAAACCCTTTTTCCGGAAAGAGCAAATTGTTCCGCGACAGCTAAACTGATATCTGGCACTAGTAAACATTCTACAGTGGGGTCTGCTGCTGTATGCATAAAAAATATTGACCTTGCTAACGCCCCGTTTTCTTCAAGTGTATCCCTAAAAAAGAGATAATCATCATGCTTCAAACCCATGCCGCCTAATATAATTATATCTACTTCTGCCTGTATCGCTATCCTTGCTAATAATTCATTATATGGTTCACCTGCTATTGAAAATATAGGCAATTTCTGAGATTCAACCAAAGAATTAAAAACATCTATCATGGGAATACCTGTACGGATCATCTTATTAGGAATTATCCTTTTAACAGGATTAACTGGAGGGCCGCCTATTTCTATTATATTCTCCTCAAGAGCCGGCCCCTTATCAAGAGGCATTCCGCTTCCGTTAAAAATCCTGCCTAAAAGGTTTTCTCCGCTGGATACCTGCATAGGATGACCTAAAAAACGGACTTTATCTCCGGTTGATATACCTCTGCTGCCGGCAAAAACCTGTAAAGAAACTTTTTTGCCGTCAATCCGGATTACTTGAGCAAGAGATACTCCATATTGTGTGGACACTTGGGCGATATCCAAATACCCGATATCTTCGGCTTCAACTGTTATAACATCTCCTGCTATTTGAATAATTTTTGAGTATAGCTTCTGCATGGGCTCTTTCCTCTCATCCTACCACATTTACAAAGTACAGTTATAGAATTATTACTTCCGCAACAATTAAACTAATCTCTTTTTCGTTATTTTTGAACTCCTGAGTTTCAAAGGCCTGTGAGTTCCATGTCTTGAATAATTGCCTTAACTTATGAAAATAATTTCTTGCCTCTTCTTTATCTTTAAAATTAAACTCCGCTTGCAAAATCTTGTATATAACATTAAAAACATACTCCTGCCTGTCCCGATCTGTTGCTTCATCCACTTCATCAAAAGCATTCTGCTGTAGATAAACCGAATCGAAAAATTCGCCTTTAAGATAATCAATAAAATCACTTAAAGAAGTCCCTTCTTCTCCTATAACTTTCATCATTTGCGCGACAGCATTGCTTTTATGCAATATCTCATGGCCTGCTTTAACTTTCTCTTCATCAATAAAACTTTTATATTTACTCCAGCTGATCAACGGGTCTATTGACGGGTACTTCCGGGCATTGGAACGTTCGCGCGAAAGGCCGTGGAAAGCGCCTACAACTTTTAAAGTTGCCTGGGTCACAGGTTCCTCAAAATTTCCTCCTGCCGGGCTGACCGTTCCCCCGATAGTAATAGAGCCTAAACTTGCATCATGCAGTTTTACTAAACCGGCTCTTTCATAAAATGAAGCTATTCTTGATTCCAAATACGCGGGGAAAGCTTCTTCTCCGGGAATTTCTTCTAACCTGCCGGACATTTCTCTCATTGCCTGTGCCCATCTGGAGGTAGAATCTGCCAATAACAAAACATTTAAACCCATCTGACGGTAATATTCCGCTATTGTGACTGCCGTGTAAACACTTGATTCTCTGGCAGCTACCGGCATAGAACTGGTATTACATATTATTACTGTCCGGTCACTTAAAGGCCTGCCAGTCCTAGGGTCAATTATTTCAGGAAAAGTCTTTAAAGTTTCTACTACTTCCCCTGCTCGTTCCCCACAAGCGGCAATAACAACTATATCTACCGCGGCATACCGGCTGGTTAACTGCTGTAAAACAGTTTTACCCGCTCCAAATGGCCCGGGGATACAATAAGTCCCGCCTAAAGCAACAGGGAACAAAGAATCTATTATCCTCATTTTAGTAACTAGAGCCTCTCCAGGCTTTAGTTTCTCATCATAGGCCTGAATGGGAACTTTAATCGGCCATATTTGTTTTAAAAAAACTTCATGCGGCTTACCATTCATATCTTTTATTTGCGCTAAGGGATATTTTAAATTATATTTTCCTTGATTAACAATATTAACTACCTCCAAACTTCCATGCAAACCAAAAGGAACCATAATATAATGCTTAAATAGTTTTTCCTGGACATATCCTATTTTATTTCCCGCGAGCAGTTTATCCCCTGCTTTTACCTCGGGAGTAAACTCCCATTCAGAATCATCAGCTAAAGCCTGGAGATAAACTCCTCGCTTTAAGAAAAACCCGCATTGTTTTGCCAGCGCAGGGAGAGGATTCTGCAAGCCGTCAAATATCTGGCCAAGCAACCCCGGGCCTAATTCTACAGAAAGCAATTCATCACTAAACTCAACAATTTCTCCTATCTTTATACCCGAAGTATTTTCATAAACCTGCATTTCCGCCTTATTGGCCCTGATACGAATAACTTCGGATTTCAAACGCTGGTCTCCATGAATAATAAATGCCACCTCATTCTGAATAACAAATGAATCAAACTCAACAGATACCATATTTCCATTTATTTTTACTACCCGCCCCAATCTTTTATCTGACATAATATCCCCTTGATATAATCCCAAATCAATTCTAAACACCAATTACCAAATAGCCAAAACTAACTATCATTGATAAAAACATCTTCTTTTTTTGTTTAGGTAATTTGAGTTTTGATTCATTGAAAATTATTTGTCATTTGGGATTTTCATACTTTAATCCCGCCTAGCGCCTGTTCCAACAACACTGTTTTATCCGCAGTATTAATTTTTTCCCATTTTTCTAGTAATAACAACTTGAGAGCATATGCCGCCAATACGCCTAAATCAAAATAGTGCCCTAAAACTAATTCATCTAAAAAATTCCATCTGATTTGATCTAATAATTTTTCTGATTCAATAATTGAAGGATTTCTGGAAATGCTGATTAAGATATGAATTAATTCAGGAGACACATACCTATCACTCCTCAAATACTTAAGCGGATCGATGTGTTTACGCCGCGCCCTGATTTTTACCAACTCATTCTTTAAATCCGCGTCAAACATTTTCCATTTATTTAAAACAACATTTTTTTCTATTACTTCACGCCTATCATTTATTAATAAAATCCTTCTGGTAATATCTAAATCTTTATCCGGAATAATACTTTCACACCTCTTTAGAAACTCTTCAAAGTTAAATGGAGGTTTCATGCCGAAATATAAATGAGGCAAAGAAGATATTAAATATGGGTAATAATCTGGCATTTAAATTTGGTAATTGGTAATCCGTAAACCGTAATTAGTAATTTTAATTACGAATTACCATTTACCGATTACGGATTACGGCATTCTTAAATATCTTTTAAAATCGCTGCCAATTTCGGCTTAAGGCATAAACTTATGTATTCAGCCAAAGCTTTGTCTGAAAAATCAAAAAAAGACTTTCCCTGATCGTAACTAATAATAAAACCTGCTGCAATATCTTCCGATGGCTTTAAAGTAATGCCTTTTTTAATTTCTTCCCCTAGTTCATCCAAAAATCCCTGCTCCATCATTTTATAATCTTCATTGTTTAAAAAAACGGTTACGCCTTCTTGATTAACATAATCTTTAATAAGCATGGTAATAATTCTTGTAATTTCCTCGGGGGTTAATGATTTGCGGACATCGCGGATAATAAGCTTATTAAGGATTATATTAATTCCATCTTTTAAATTAAGCAATAGATCCCTGCCTGACTGTTTAAGTAATGCTTTTGTATTTTCTTCCATTTTAGAAGCCTTGCTCTGGGCATCTTCAATTAATTTCCGCGCGTCATTTTTTGCTTTTTCAATAATTTCCCGCGCTTTATTTTTTGCCTCATCCTCGATAACCTTGGCTTTATTTTCAGCCGCGAGGACGCCTTCCTGCTGTATTTTTTCTATTAAATCTTTTATTTCTTCAGCCATTTTTTCTCCTTCACAAATAATCCAACATCAAATATATCATAAACCCCGCCAAGGCGGGGCCCCTACATATTATTCTTGAATAAATTCCTTATTACTTCTTTGGGATTAACGGCTTCCAAAACCGGCCTTCCGATTACTAAAAAATTGCTTCCCGCAGCTGCCGCCTCAGAAGCTGTTGCGGTGCGTTTCTGGTCATCAACTGTTTTCGTATCCTGCCGTATTCCGGGAGTAACAATAAGGAATTTTTTCTTTATCCCCCTTCTTAAAGTTTCTGTTTCTCGGACAGAACAAACTACGCCGTCCAATCCACAATCCAAACCCAACCGCGCTAAATCCAACACTTCCTGAGGATCAGCCTGCTGGCTGGTTAAAACAGTAACCCCTATTAAAAGCGGGCGCTTTAACTTTAATTTCCGCGATTCATTCTTTGCTGACTTTGCTGCGGCAAAGATCATTTCTCTGCCTCCTGAAACATGAAGAGTAAGCATTTTTACTTTAAGCCGTACTGCCTGCCTAACAGCATTAGCAACGGTATTTGGGATATCAAAAAACTTCAAATCTAAAAATACTTCGGCCCCTTTTCTATTAATATATTCTACTATTTTAGGGCCACAGGATGTAAAAAGCTGTGATCCCACTTTAAATATCTTTATTTCAGGATAAAGTTTATCAACAAAATATTTCGCTTTGGCAAAAGTATCCACATCCAAAGCAACTATAATTTTTGGTTTTTGCTTCATACCTTTAAAGCCCCTCTAATCTCAGATATATTTTTAACTTTATTCCTATTTAAATACTTCGTTAACCCCGCGATTATTTCCAAGGTTATCTTAGGATTAATAAAATTGGCTGTTCCTACGCTTATCGCGGATGCCCCCGCGATAAAAAACTCCAAAGCACTAGTTGTATCTACTATCCCCCCCATACCAATAATTGGAATTTTAATTTTCTTATAAACCTCCCAAACCATCCGTAAAGCAATGGGCCTAATCGCCGGACCGCTTAAACCGCCGGTAACCGCGGCTATCTTAGGAGTTTTATTAAATACATCAATACTCATACCATAAAAAGTATTCACCAATGCCACCGCGTCGGAACCCGCGCATTCCGCTGCTCTGGCAATTTCAGTAATATCCGTGACATTAGGAGAAAGTTTGGTTATTAATGTTTTATTGGTAATTTTCCGTACCGCTTTAACAATTTCATATGTAGCTTTAGGGTCTTGAGATATTAGCCGATAGCCCATAGTTTTTGTTTTTTTCTGTGGACTTTTTATATTCGGGCATGATATATTTAATTCTATGGCTGATACCGCATGAATTTTATTCAATTGCCGAGTTAGCTCTAAGAATTCATCTGGATTTTTTTCGGAAGAAATACTTGCTATTATTGGAATAGCAAACTTTTCAAACCTTGGAATTTTTTCTTTAATAAAAACCTCTATGCCCGGATTTTCTAATCCTATAGAATTAAGCATTCCCGCGGGGGTTTCACATGTACGAGGCATAGGATTACCGGGCCGGGGATTTAAAGTTATGGTCTTAGTAACAATCGCGCCTAATTTTTTTAAATCTATAAAATCTATAAATTCCTCCCCATATCCAAAAGTCCCTGAAGCAACAGTCAGAGAATTCTTTAAACTCAATTTCCCTATTTTAACTTTTAATTGATTCTCCATAATTTATTTTGAAAGTATCATTCTTATAGCGATAAAAAATAAAAACACTCCAAACAATCTTTTAAGATACAAATCTGGAAATTTCTGAATAATGCTTGCTCCAATAAACCCGCCGATAAAAAACCCCAGGCATATCAACCCAGCCATACCCAGTTTAACATTACCACTATGATAATACCTTAAAGCCGCCAGAAGCCCTATAGGAGGAATCATAATTGCCAAAGTTGTGCCTTGCGCCTGATGCTGGGTTAAACCAAATAAGAATACTAACGCGGGAATAAGTATAGTGCCGCCTCCGATGCCGAATATGCCTGAAAAAACCCCTGCTGCCATACCAAGGGTAATTAACACTATCTGATCCATTATCTTACCTCCTCAAAAAATTGTATTCCACTATCTGTTTAACCTCTACCAAACTATTTCATCCGCGCAAAACACCGGCCCTTCTTTACAAACCCGCTTAAAACCTTGTGTTGTATTCACCACACAGCCAAGGCATGCGCCGATACCGCAAGCCATATGTGATTCTAAAGATAACTGCGCGGGAATATTGTGTTTACCTGATATAACTGATAGTTCTCTTAACATAAGCTTTGGGCCGCAAGAATAAATAGTCGTGAGTTGTGAGTTGTGAGTTGTGAGAAACTGCTTTAATAAATCGGTTACCTTACCTTTAAAACCTTTTGAGCCGTCATCGGTGGCGATTTTTAATTCACAACCTAAAGTTCTGAATTCTTTTTCGCAAAGGATATATTCTTTAGTTTTAGCGCCAAGTAATATCATAATCTTTCTATGGGCCATAGACTGTGGACTGTGGGCTAATTTTTCCGCCAAAAACAAAAGCGGAGCGACTCCCATGCCTCCGGCAACTAATATCGTCTTTCGTCTTTCGTCTTTCGTCTTTCGATACTCAAATCCATTCCCTAACGGACCGATAATATCTAAGTATTCCCCGGCTTTCTTATTCGCAAGAATTTGAGTGCCTTTGCCAACTACTTCAAAAAGGATACCCAATTTATTCCCCTGAATTCTATGTATACCGAATGGCCGTCGTAATAATGGATCATTGGTATCATTTATTTTAATTTCAAGGAATTTCCCGGGGCAAGAATCTTTAATTAAACTTACGCCTTCAATAACCAAATGAAAATGCTTATCTGTTATTTTTTGTTTATAGAGTATTTTTGATTTGACTTGAACCATTTTTCATTGTTTTTTTTGTCTGCCGGCAAAAATAAAAAATCATGCATATAAAACAGGAAGTTAATATGGCCCACTCTGTTAATTCTTCACTATAGAAGCTGATTCCGGTTCTTTTTATCCTGGGCCAAATTGATAAAAAAAACATCACCAGTAATAATGTATTTATAGCGCCTATTTCTTTTTTTACCCATGATATTTTTAATGGCAGGCATTCACTGATATATTTAACGGCAAATATTTTTATTGAAGGGAGCATCCGCGGAACCTCATTTTTATAATCCATGTATTCTTGAGAAAATATCTTTTCTAGTTTTTTTTCTTCCTGAGAGATAACAAACTTATACCGGATAATAAAAAGTGCTGTAAAAAAACCCGCCGCCCACCATTTTAACAAAATTAATGCTACGCCCAAAGCAATTAATAATATCCCTAAATACATCGGATTACGCACAAAAAAATATGGGCCTGTTTTTATTAATGCTTGGCCGTTACCTAAATGCTCAGACTTATAACCTCTGGCTGAAATTCGGATAATCTCTCCTAAGATAAAAAGAACCATCCCGAAAGTATTCATAAGAATATTACTTATATACCCTCCTTGGTTGTTTCTTAAAAAAATATTTTCAGCTCCTACTAAAAGCCCAAATATGCAAAACACCAAAAAACCATCAATCTTAAGCCTTTTTTTCATTATGCGCCCTTCTGGCATTTAGGGCAGAAATAAGTGCCTCTGCCTGCCAAAGCAATTCTTTTTATTGGCGTTTTACATATTAAACAGGGTTTGCCTTGACGGCCATAAACCTTATGAAACTTAGCATACCCGCCAGCCTGTCCGTTTAATTGCACATACTGGTCCACTGAAGAACCCTGATGTTTAATTGCTTTTTTTAAAATATAAATAATCGCGTTAAATAAATCTTTTGTTTCTTTCCCGGATAAAGATACTGCCTGCCTTAAAGGATTAACCCTTGCTCTAAATAAAGCTTCTGCCGCGTATAAATTACCAACCCCGGCAATAAAAGACTGGTCCATTATCAAAGGTTTAATTTTTGTTTTCTTCCCTGCCAGCATTTTTTTAAACTGCTGCTGACTTATTTCAAAAGGTTCAGGGCCTAATTCCTTGATAAACTTTAATGCCTTCCAATCATCCAATAATCTTAATTCCCCAAATAAACGCCTGTCGTTAAAATCCAGATATTTGCCGTCTGACAGCTTAAAACTCACCCTGCTATTTTTAGCGTCACCGGGATAAATAAGCTGGCCTGTCATTTTAAGGTGTATTGTCAAAGATTTTCCCGACGATAATTCAACAATTAAAAGCTTGCCTTTTCTTATTATATTTTTTATTACCGCGTTTTTTAAATTTTTAACAAAATCTTTTTTTTTAGGGTGCTTAATTACTTTAAGATTATTAATAATTATTTCGGCTATTTTTTTGCCTAAAACAGCTTTTACCAATTCTTTCTTGACTGTCTCTACTTCCGGTAATTCAGGCATAACCTCACTCCTTCGTCGTTCGGAGATAACAGAAAACAGTAAACAGTAAACAGATTATTAACATTTTACTTTTTTATTTTGAGCAGACAAAGTCTGCGATTGGTATTCTTGCAAAGACTTAACATCCAGGCCCTTTTTTAAAAAAGCCTCTATACCACTTAGAGCCGCCTGCGCTCCAGAAATAGTAGTTGTATAAGGAATATTATATAAAATTACATGTGAACGAATCTTAACTTCATCCTGCCTTGGAATTCTTCCTGTGGGAGTATTGATAACAAATTGTATTTTGCCGTCTTTCATCAAATCCAATATATTCGGCCTTCCTTCGGAAATCTTAGGGAGGACTTGAGCAGGGATACTATTTCTCTCTAAAACACTGGCTGTACCAGAACTGGCAAAAATATTAAATCCTAAATCCATTAATTTCTTGCCGATAAAAACTACCGCTCGTTTATCTTTATCCCTCACAGACACAAAAACATTGCCTTTAACCGGCAAATTCTGCCCGGCAGCAATCTGGCTTTTAATATATGCCCTGCCAAAATCACTGTCTATTCCCATTACTTCGCCCGTAGAGCGCATCTCCGGGCCCAAAATCACATCTACTCCGGGAAACCGGTTAAAAGGAAAAACCGATTCTTTTACAGCAATATGTTTGGTGATAATTTCTTCCGTAAACCCTAAATCTTTTAATTTCTTTCCCATAATTACCTTAGTGGCTAATTTTGCCAAAGGCACGCCTATAGCTTTAGACACAAAAGGAACTGTGCGGGAAGCGCGAGGATTTACTTCTAAAACATAAACCTTCTCATCCTTAACCGCGTATTGAACATTCATCAGCCCTACAATATTTAATTCTTTTGCCATTTTATAAGTCGCTTCTCTTATCTTATTTAAAATGCTGGCAGATAAAGTATACGACGGCAAAGCCATAGCAGAGTCTCCCGAATGAATGCCTGCTTCCTCTATATGCTCCATAATCCCGCCGATAACAAAAGTTTGCCCGTCTCCGATTAAATCCACATCTACTTCAATAGCCTCTTCTAAGAATTTATCGATCAGAACTGGATGTTCACCGGAAACACTAGTTGCTTCAATAATAAATCTCTCAAGCTTATTTTCTTCATAAACTATTTCCATTGCTCTGCCGCCGAGCACATATGACGGCCGGACCAAAACAGGATAACCTATCTTTCTTGCCACATCTTTTGCTTCATTAAAATTAAACGCTGTGCCATTATCGGGCTGAGAAAGCTCTAATTTATGAAGCATCTGTTTAAAACGTTTCCTGTCTTCAGCAATATCTATATTTTCAGCGCTGGTTCCCAGCAAATTAACGCCTGCCGTTCTTAACGGAACTGCCAGATTCAATGGTGTCTGTCCGCCAAACTGGACAATTACTCCTTCGGGCTTCTCAAAATCAACAATATTTAATACATCTTCCACTGTTATAGGTTCAAAATACAACCTGTCTGATGTATCGTAATCTGTGGAAACTGTTTCTGGATTACAATTAACCATAACGCTCTCAAAACCTTCCTCTTCCAAAGCATAAGAAGCATGGCAGCAGCAATAATCAAATTCAATTCCTTGGCCAATACGATTTGGCCCGCCGCCTAAAATTATGACTTTCTTTTTCATCTTATTTTAATCTTTTAGAAATTTCGCCAAGAACTTCTTCTATTGTTGTGCATTTAATAACTCCGGGGATATCCCAAGAATTAAAACTAATAACTGGTATACTAAATTGCAGGCAATAAGCTATCTCTGAAAGAGTCCCTGACTCGCCGGGAAGAGCAACGACAACATCGGATGCTTTAACAACTAAAACATTCCTAGCTAACCCCATACCTGAAGGAATAACTATGTCTATATAAGGATTTGCGTCATTCTTATCATACCCGGGAAGAATCCCCATAGTAATTCCCCCCGAATCCTTAACTCCTCTACTTACCGCCTTCATCACTCCATCTAAACCGCCAGAAACAACAATATCAGCCACTTTAGCCAGTTTTTTACCTAAATTCATGGCTAAATCCTCCACCTCTTTATTGCAAGCTCTTCCGCCAATTACACCTATTATTTTTTTACGCATAATACATTTTTGTGCCCCTGACAGGAGTCGAACCTGTACAACTGGCTTCGGAGGCCAGTGCCCTATCCATTGAGCGACAGGGGCAAAACTTCTTTAATCTTAGAAATAACAACTTCTCTATCCTTTACATTTGCCTGTTGTATAGAAAATCTTTTAAATTCAGAAGCTTTCTTTTTGGCTAAAACTGACTGCATATAATTAAGGCACCTATCCTTGCCTACGCCACTGCCATAAGTAGAAAACAAAACTATTTTTTTATTATCAACTCCCAAACATTTATCTAAAAACATATTCATTGCCGGAGCGGGGCCAAATGCCCAAACAGGCGTCCCCAGACAAATTAAATCATATTCTTTCAAATCTAATTTTACATCCATTATTTCTGATTTTTTATGCCAGAAGGCTTTTCTTGCCTGCCCAATAAAACTGGTTATTTCTTCTAAACATTTTAATTCTATAATCTCGGCGCCGCCTAAATACTCAGCAAGAATTTCCGCGATTTTTCTGGTATTTCCGCTATACGAATAATAAACAATTAAATTCTTCATTCTTAAACCTCTTTTAATCCCCTCCGTAAAATCCCCGGTCTTTAGACCGTGAGATAGGAATTTACGGAATGCGCTTTTTGCTTCGGAGAGGAAGCCTCAGACTTTAGTCCGAAGAACTCCACTTTATACATAAAACTGCAGAGTTTCTCTGATAAATTTGTCCAGTTTTATCTTATCTTTTGATATATCCCGTGGAACAGAAAAATTCTTATAACTTCTAATCCCTTTTTTAGACAAAATTTTCTCTACATGGCCAAAGCACTCCTGCTCGCCAATACCCGAGGGAACAATATAAAGAATACCCCTTTTATCTTCTAAACCAAAACATTGTTCTAAATAATTATGCATTACATTCTTAGTTTCTAATATCCACACAGATATTCCAAAACATATTAAGTCATACCCGGATAAATCAAGATTAATCTCTTGGCTGATGTCTTCTTCATGCTGGGAATAATGATCTTTCAATCCCATAAATTCCCGGATTTCCCTTCCTCCTTTTAATTCAAGAATATCCGCCTCCCCATGTTCTTTTAAGAACGAAACCATCAATTCCGCTGTTAATTTCGCGGTTGAAGTACAAGAATAATAAATAACTATGCTTTTCATAAGACAACCTCACATTATAAAATTAAAATAGGCTTAACTGCTTTTCCCCTTCTTTGTTTTTTTCGCCTTCCGCAAAAATAGAAATCTTTCCATATTCGCCGTCGTATCCGGGATTAATATTTACTTTCCCTTTACGCACGCTTAAAACACCCTCTGCTATGCGCGCGGGCATATTTTTCCGCAGGTCTTCTTCAGAAGTTCTCAGTAAAATATTAAATTCGCTTCCAAACTTAGCCACTAAACTATGATATTCCCTTTCAACACTAACTGCCCCTGAAGCAACCCCCTTTGCTTCAGCAATAATTTCTTCAAAAGGGATAAGATTAATATAATCTATAGCATTTGCGGGCTTAAATCCTTCACGCCTATCAGCAAGCTGATCTACTCTGTTCATTACCCCCACAGTAACAGGCTTGCCGCATTTAGGGCACTTGCCGTGATGTTCTTTTGTCTGACTGGGAGAAAACCTGATATCACAATTCCTATGCCCGTCAAAATGGTATTTGCCTTCTTCAGGAAAAAATTCTATTGTATATAAAAACCTCTTTTTATCCTTGGTTTTCAAGACTTCCCGGATTGTTTTATAATCCAACTCACAATTAAAAACATTTGCTTCTCTGCCGATTTTAGACGGACTGTGACTATCGGAATTACTAATTAATGTAAATCTATCCAGGGCCGAAAGCCTCCAGTTCATCGCGGGGTCGCTGGATAGCCCTGTCTCTAAAGCGAATATCTTAGAGGACTGCTCCTCAAAACAATCTTCTATCTTGTCAAACCCAGACATCGACCCAAAAACCGAAAACCACGGCGTCCAGATATGGCCGGGGACAATCATACAATTTTCATCAATATCAAAAACTATCCTCGCAAGCTCTGCCGCATCCAAGCCTAATATAGGCCTGCCGTCAGAAGCCAAATTGCCACATTGAGAAAGCCGGTGATTAATCTTATCTGTAGTTTTGAATGACGGGCTAAAAATCAGATTATGAATACGGTAAGTCCTGCCATTCTTAGAATAAATACTGCTTATTTCGCTGGTAAGAATAAAATATACATCCTGCCCTGCCTGCCGTCCGGCAGGATACTTAAATAAACCATTACCCAAATCTTCCAGATTAGCCTTTAATTCTTCAAGCCATAGATGATGCGTAAAATCTCCTGTTCCGATCAAAGTAACGCCTTTTAATTTAGCCCATTGAGCTAAATGTTTAACATCCATATCCCTTGATGTGGCTCTGGAATATTTTGAATGAATATGGAAATCAGCAATAAATTCCATTTTTCCCCTCACTAGATAATAATATACTAAATTAACATTATATCCTTATTGAGATAAATATTCAATGCTTTTAAAACTTTAACCATTCTTATAAGCTATACTACCTGCGCATATCGCGCATTCTACTATACCTTTTAATTTTCTATCGATAAAGGGGGAATTCTTTGACTTAGAAATAATATCTTCTTTCTTCACAACCCATTCTTTATCAGGATTAACAATAATAATATCCGCGTCCTTGCCTTGTGTTAAAGTGCCCTTATCTATCCCTAAGACAACAGCGGGATTAACAGACAATTTCTTAACTAAATCCGGCCAATCTAATAAACCGCTATCGATTAACTCTGAAATACTCACAGCCAATTCTGTTTCAAGCCCAATAATGCCAAATTCAGCACGCTCAAACTCAATATCCTTTTCATTTATTGTATGCGGAGCATGGTCTGAAGCAATCACATCAATTATACCCTCTTTCAATGCATGCTTTATCGCTTGAAGATCGTCCTTTGTCCTAAGAGGAGGATTCATTTTCATATTTGTGTCATAATCTGAAACGGCTTCCTGAGTTAAACAAAAATAATGCGGGGCTGTTTCGGCAGTCACCTTAACCCCTCTTTTTTTAGCGTTGGCTATGATCGCAACAGATTCATTACAACTGACATGGGCAATATGAATTCTTGCCTGCGCCTGTTCTGCAAGTTCAATATCACGTTTAATCCTTTTATATTCCGATTCCTTGGGAATTCCTCTTAAGCCAAGCTTGGTTGAAATAAATCCTAAATTCACTACACCGTGATTAGAAATTATTTTATCTTCACAATGGCATATTACCAAAAGCCCTTCTTGCCAGGCCTTTTTAAATGCCTGTCCAAGGATTTTATCGTCGCCAACAGACGCGCCGTCATCCGAAATAGCAATCGCTCCATATTTTTTTAATGCCGCTACATCGGTTAATTCCCTGCCTTCTCTTTTCTTAGTAATAGCCGCGCAAATAAACACGTTCGCACGGGCAGAATTACTAATTATCTCTTGTAACAATTCCACATTTTTCGGAGAATCAATCGCGGGCAAAGTATTCGGCATTGCCAAAACCGAAGTAACTCCTCCTTTTAAAGCCGCTTTTGTCCCGCTTAAAACAGTTTCTTTATCTTCCCGCCCCGGCTCTCTTAAATGCACATGCATATCTACAAGCCCGGGCAAAACCAACTTTCCCGAAGCATCAATCACCACATCTTCCCCCCTTTGAAAAAGGGGGGGCAGGGGGGATTTTTTACCAATATTCTTCGCGACCATAGATATTTTTTCGCCTTCAACCAAAATATCTAGAATTTCATCTCTATTATTCGCGGGATCAATTACCCGTCCGTTTTTAATCAATATGCTCATTTTGTTTTTCCCGTGCCTGCGCGATTAAAAATAGAACTGCCATCCGCACAGCTATGCCATTAGTTACCTGTTCTAAAATTACTGAATTCATGCCATCAGCCACTTCACTGGACATTTCAATCCCCCTGTTAATAGGCCCAGGGTGCATAACAATAATATTCCTTTTGGCCTTATCCAGCCGCTCCTTAGTTATTCCGAAATTTTTATAATATTCCATCTGTTTAGGAAATGCCGCCTGCTGATCACGCTCAAACTGCATTCTTAAAACATTCACCGCATCAGCGCCGCTCAAAGCCTTATCAATATCCGTAACTACTCGGACACCCATCTGCTCTATCCCCGGAGGAATAAGCATTTCCGGAGCGCAGACTATTACTTCCGCCCCTAATTTAGTCAGCCCCCAAATATTTGAACGCGCGACACGCGAATGAGCAATATCTCCCACGATAGTAACTTTAAGGCCTTCTATTCTTCCTAACTTTTCTTTTAAAGTAAAAATGTCCAACAAGGCCTGTGTAGGATGTTCATGCCAGCCATCACCCGCGTTAACCACACTAATATCAACACTACGGGCAAGGATATTCGCCGCGCCAGAATAATTATGCCGCATCACAATAATGTCCGCTTTTAACGCCTGAATGTTCCTTCCGGTATCAATTAAAGTTTCTCCTTTTTTTACACTAGATGTTTCTGTAGCGATATTAATCACATCCGCGGATAATCTTTTCGCGGCAACTTCAAAAGAAACCCTTGTACGGGTAGAAGGCTCATAAAACAAATTCACTACAGTCTTACCGCGCAAAGCAGGGACTTTCTTTATATCTCTCGAAGATACCTCTTTAAAAGAATCCGCGGTAGAAAGAATAAATTCAATTTCTTCCCTGCTTAACTCTTCTAAACCTAAAAGATCCTTTTTTGTCCAAATCATATTCGTTATTTACCTTTTAGTGTTACCGATTGTCATCCCGCAGGCTTAACCAATTGTCATCCTGCGGCTTGACCGCAGGATCCATCATCCGCATTCTTTAACACATTACATCATCATATTATTTTTCCATAATTACCACTTCATCTTTGCCATCTGTTTCCTGCAACAGGACTTTAACTGTTTCGTTTTTCGCTGTAGGCATATTCTTACCGACATAATCCGCGCGGATAGGAAGTTCTCTGTGCCCCCTGTCTATCAAAACCGCTAACTGCACGGACTTTGGCCTACCCAAATCTATTAACGCGTCCATTGCCGCGCGAATAGTCCTTCCAGTATAAAGAACATCATCAACCAGCACAATATTTTTACCGCTAATATCAAAATCTATTTCCGTTTTACGCACAACCGGCTGGCCGGACGCCAAAGCAAGGTCATCACGATACAATGTAATATCTAAAATACCGACGCATACTTTTTCTTTTTCAATCTGCTCAATGCAATCTGCCAGCCGTTTCGCGATAAAAGCGCCTCGGTTTCTTATTCCAACCAAACACAATTCCTTTATGCCTTTATTTTTCTCCAAAACCTCATGGGCTATACGCATTAAACAACGGTTAAGCGTGTCTTTATCCAGAATTTTAGTCTTTTCTTTCATCATGCCCCCTAAGAAATTACAGGATGCTTTTCATTTGTCATTCTGCGGCTCGCCTCGCGGCGAAGCCGAGGGCTTGACCGCAGAATCTTGGACAAAAAAAAATACCCTTAGCTTTTTGCCAAGGGTATTAATATTTTTAAAATTTTATACCTCATTCTCTTTGCCTTGCCAGTTTCTCATGAACCAGCTTAAAGGACTCCTCTACACTTAAGTATACCTCTTATTTTACTTTAATCAAGTATTTTTATTTTCTTAAATATTTCACTATCACTAAGAATACAAAAGAAGGATATTTCTCTTGTTTACGATCTAATACCAAGAAAAACAGCCTTTAACTGTTGCACAGAATTTACAGATTCAATAACTACCAGCATATCTTTTAGCATTGGTTCTGTTGAAACACATTGTTCCTCTTCTAACCTCAAGATATCCGAAATGCAAGAACGAACACTATCCATATCCCTGTCTACTCTACCGTGATAACAAGATGCTTGAATATACTCCTTGATTCTTTCGACAGAAGGAATTATTCCGGACCTAACTAAATTTTTTATCTCAAACAATTCTGTATCAAAATTTATTCTACTAAACTTGTTTATAGACGAATTCGTAATATTAACGTTTAGGTTACTCTTTGCTTGAGTTACTATGGGAAGATAACTAAAATCTATACCGCCAAAATCCCTAACTGCCTTTTGCATTGATGATGAGATAGTTGGAATATATATACCGCTACTTGCAGGCGATAATGGTTCTTTCTTTTGCTGAATACCCGTTTGGTTGTTGCTATTTAAAGACTGCTTACGAGATTGCAAAAATGCTACTCTCCACGGTATCTCTTGATTCAATACTACGCCTTCAATATCCTGAGGAGAGTTAAATTCTTCTTCTATCTTTACTGCCGCTTCAACGACCCTCCGGATAAACTCCAAGCTTTCGCTGGTAAGCAACCTATCATCTCTATAAGACACAAAGGATTCTTTTAGCTCTCCATTTTCCAAAATTAATTTTTTGCTCTTATTAGCAAATACTTTCAGAAAAAGTTCGCCAGTACTTCGGTTATAAATAAATCTATATGGGGAGCCGGAAAATTCCTCGGTTCCGCTTACTAAAGATTCTCCCAATCCCTGCACTAATTCTATAACTAATTCATTCCGATTTACACCATTAGGATTTTGTGTATGAATCACAAAAGCATAATCTGGAACTATCATCTCTTGAATCAAAATAGCAGAAAATATTGCATTGTGATCTATGCCATTGGCTTGCCGATCAAAAAATGCCCGGGCATTCCAAACAGAAGCCCAAATTTTTTTGATATATTTGCTTATTTCTTCTGCTTCTGGCCTAATGTTCCCAAAAGAATCATAGAGCCCAGCTGCCTGATAACCGGCTAAATCTTCGGCATTAGTAGAAGACCGTAAAAATAATGTTACAGACTTATCATCACCAAATACCTTTTCTATCGTTTCTAAGATTACGCCTATGTAATCATCTGGTATCTTTAGCTCTTCTATTAACAAACGCATTTGTTTTAAGGTATCTGTAATATTCGCAGCAGACGGATTCTTCAGCGCCTTTGTCTTTAGTTTTAACAATCGCGCTTTAATTTCTGCATTTGCCTCTGAATCCAAAACCTGCTTAAAGAAACTAAAGCTTACGTTAAAATGCCGTAAAGACACTTGCTCGAGTAAAAGATCAACAGGAATCTGTTGTAAATTAAAAGACTTATTCCCTACTTTCGCAGGCTGGTAATCTTCAGGCATAATTACGATCTTTCCATCCGTTAAATCTGCAGGAATAATATTTATTTGTTTTTTATCTAAGCTTTGCGGAGAGCCGTTATTATCTACCAGTTCTTTCCTCTTTTTTATTAAAACTATCTCTTCTTCTTTAACGACAAACTTAACCCACTGTCCATCAAAACCATCTAATAAAGCTATATCCGGGCAAACTGCAAAAGGTATATTATACTCCCTTGCCCTAATTGCCGGATGTGAAAGCAAACTGTCTTCTGTTAAAGTAATAATAGCTGCTGCCTCGGTTATAGGAGGGGATTCTGAAGGAAGTCGTTCAATGACAATTATATCATCTGAACCTACACTTTTAAGATCAGAAATATTATTAATAAACTTTACTTGGCCTTCTGCTTCTCCTTCCACCACCACTTGCCAGCCACTTATATTCGCTTTTTGCATTGCAGCTTTTTTAGCATCTTTGAGCACCAGCGAAAGTAAATAAATAGTATCGCTTCTAAAAATATTAGAAGAAAAATTATCTACCCAGAGATTCTGAGTTACGCCAATAGCTGCGGCCAGACGCTCAGACATCTGCTGGAATTCATCTATTGCTGAATACGAACTCTGATTAATAATCCTTTCTATGCGTTTATATATAAAATATAATCTTAACCAATCCTCTTTGTTAAATATTTTTTCCTGAACTAAAAAATTAAGCTCATTACAAATAATACTTAACTCTTCAGGGCAATAGCCGTTTAAACGCGTATTTAGCAAAAGGATATTTATTGCCTTAACTGCCTCTTGAAAAGAATCAAAATTAATTCCCTCCCTTACTGCGTTGAATTGCCGGTAAAAAAGAATCTCCATGCGATTATCCAAAAGGATAGTCAATAATAACTCCTCACCTCTTAAATCCTTAAATAAAGTATACAAGTCCTGTCTTATTTTAACTATATCCTCTAAATAGCTACTATCACTGGCGGACATTTTACTGAATAATATCGAAATTATTGTTTTTAAATCTTCTTGACCGGGTATTGCGTTTTTCCAAAGTCGAAAATATTCTTCTATACTATTAATACTTCCTTCTCCATAGATATCTTCTAAACTAGTAATCAAATTGTCACAGGCTAATAATACTCGTTGCCGCCGAGAATCCGAAATTTTATCTGAGATATCTATATTATAGCCTGTTTTTCTTAACCCGCTGGCATCTTCTCTGTCTATAAAAATCCGATATGCTTTAACTACAGCTAAATCTTGGGGGCTGGGCTGATTATGAATCCTATCTCTTATTCTACCTACTAATCCCATTCTGGTATCTCTACCAGTAACCACCACTGCCAAGTCTATGGCCTGATTACGCAAGCGCTCTATCTGATCAGGACTGCCTAAGGCTATCGCTTTTATTAAGCGTCTTTTGGTTAATAGTGATACGGGTTTATTCATAAGCAAACTTAAACACTGTCTGATTTCCGGGAGCCTGTTTTCTACATCAGTGACTGCTCTAAAACCAACTTGCTCACCAATACCTGTTTGCAATAATTTCATCGTGATAATGATATGGGCTATTGCCTTTTCAGGGGGGATGTAAAAAAATCTATTATAAAAATTAAACCACTTCTGTAAATTATTCCAACTTCTGGTAGGCACATAAAAATTAAACCCGGCTTTTCTTAACAATAATTCTTCCAAAGATAAAATTGTCTCTTTTATATTGTGATTTTCTTTTAATACAGCTATGGCCTCTTCTGCTGCCCCCCACATAATATTACTTGCCAACAAAACTGTTAACTGTCTAAAATCTTGCTCACTCCTGTCTTTAAAATCTAACCATAAACCAAAATCTTCTTTTTCTTCAAGAAAAAAAGAAGTAACCAAATACCCTTCTAAAAGATATTCTTCCGTTAATCTAAATTCACCTGTGGGGTTTAAAAGTTCTTTTTTATAATAATTAATTTTAATTAAATCTACGCTGCTTTTAAAAATAATTTCTCCTACTACATGTATTGCTACTTGACATACTTTTCCGTTTACATCATTTAATCTATCATAAAGACGTTTTGCTATCTCTGCTGTTATTAACTCCGACCCTGTCTTGGCGATCTCTCCTATTGCCTGAGTTGCTGACCGACGCACGTACCAGTATCCATCATTTAATCTATCATAAAGACGTTTTACTATCTCTGCTGTTATTAACTCCGGACTTGTCTTGGCGATCTCTCCTATTGCATCTATTGCTGTTTGACATACTTTTCCATTTACATCATTTAATCTATCATAAAGACGATTTACTATCCCAGATATTATTAACTCCGACTTTGTCTTGGCGATTTCTCCTATTGCCTGCGCTGCTGACTGGCGTACTTCTAAGTTTATATCGTTTACTCTATCAAAAAGACAATTTACTACCTCAGTTGTTATTAGCTCCCGGTTTGTCTTGGCGATTTCTCCGAGTATCTGCGTTACTGCTTGGCGCACTTCCAAATGGGCATAGTTTAATGTCTGAAAAAGACCCCATATTGTCTCCTTCATTAACGCCAATTTCACCTTTGCAATTTCTACTACTGCCTGCGCTGCTGATTGGCGTACACCTATGTAGTGGTCATTTAATTTATCAAAAAGAAGATTTACTATCTCTGCTGTTATTAACTCCGACCTTGTCTTGGCGATTTCTCCTATTGCCTGCATTACTACCTGACATACTTCCCGGTTTACATCATTTAATCTATCATAAAGACGTTTTACTATCTCTGCTGTTATTAACTCCGACCTTGTCTTGGCGATTTCTCCTATTGCCTGAGTTGCTGACCGATACACTTGCCAGTGTTTATCATTTAATTTATCATAAAGACGTTTTACTATCTCTGCTGTTATTAACTCCGACCTTGTCTTGGCGATCTCTCCTATTGCCTGCATTACTACCTGACATACTTCCCGGTTTACATCATTTAATCTATCATAAAGACGTTTTACTATCTCTGCTGTTATTAACTCCGACCCTGTCTTGGCGATTTCTCCTATTGCCTGTGCTACTGACTGGCGTACTTCCAAGTTTTCATCACTTAATCTCTCAAAAAAACGATCTGCTATCTCTTTAATTAATACAAATTTTACTTTGGTGATTTCTCCTATTGCTTGTGCTACTGACTGGAGTACTTCCAAGTTTTCATCACTTAATCTCTCAAAAAGACGATTTACTATCTTAACTGTTATTAACTTCGACCTTGTCTTGGCAATTTCTCCTATTGCCTGCGCTGCTGACTGACGCACCCCCCAGTATCCATCGTTTAATTTATAAAAAAGAAGATTTACCATCTCCTTTATTATTAATCCCGGATTAGTCTTAACAATATCTCCTATTGTCTGTATTGATGATTGACATATTTCCGGGTTTAGATCATTTAATTTATAAAAAATTGCTGCTCCTGAGTATAACAATAAATCTTTACTATCCAGCGCCAAGAGTTCTCCTCTAAAAGGCATCTTTTTAACTTCGGATTTTTGCTTCTTTTTTCTCCCGTTTATCCCCGAACTAACAAGTCTAACTTTATTTTCTTCTTCGGACTCTAAATTATTTCCTATTGATGGCACAAAAGGTAATTTTATCTCTAAAAAATTTATTATTTTATCTTTATAAGCCAAAGAAACAAATATGAGATAAGTATCGCTAAATGGATTCATCTTAAAATCTCTGCGTTGATTAGCCGGCATAATTCTAGCGGTAATCGCGGAGCTTATTGCACCGGAATCAAAACTAATCCCTCCACTAAAATAACTTCTGATAGTCTGAACATAGGCAGTATGCACCGGCTCTTGAAGATTATATTCACCATCTTTAAATGATTTCTGGTATTCTTTGTAGTAAATTTGCTTATCCCATGCCTGCTTTGATGTTAATCCGGTTAGATTGCTTGAATTAATAAGATCCTTATAAAAATTATCGGACAGGTCACGACCTGTCCCTACAGATTTATTTTTTCCTGTACACTGAACCCCGATGCCTGCCTCCTGTCCTTGCTTAA
>JBDRLG010000115.1:0-20524 GCA_043813255.1 Candidatus Omnitrophota bacterium | reverse complement strand
CAGCCGGTAGTCGCGGTGGCTGACCAGTATGGCAACCCTGTTTTAAGCGCGGCAGAGCAGATTATTTTAACGGCTTCTACAACCACGGGTTCTTATACAGCGGTTAGTAACGGAACTTTATCCGCTGATTCATTATCAGTGGTAGTTAGTAATGGTTTGGCAACATTTAGCGCGGTCCGATACAGCTATCCGGAAAATATTTATTTAAGGGCATCAGCTAATTCAGGTGGTGTTTCGGATATTTATTCTTATCAGGTTCAGGTTTCAACCGCGGCAGATTTGAGCACTACGAAGATAACCGCGGGTTTAAGCGATACGGTTTCATCTATATCTAACAGCAGCGCGGAGAAGACTAATGTTTACAGCTTTAGAGTTACTGATGCCGGCACCGACGGTTATGACGCGGCGTTTAAGAAGATAACTATAAACCGCTCCGCAAGCGATACTACTAGTGATTGGACAGATTATATTAGCGGTGCGTATTTAACAGACGGAACCACGCAATTTACCGGGACAGTTGAAGCGAATAAGATTTATTTTGGTACAGGCAATACCACAATTTACTCAGTTAGCGACGGCCAGAATAAAACCTATACTTTAAGCGTGTATTTAAAACCGTCTTTGCCAACAGGCGGGGATAATAAGGTTTTGGGTTTTACTATGGATGCCAATACTGATATAACTTGTGATACGGCGGCTTCCAGATTCGCGGCAGTTGATGCTATTGAAGATACAGCAACAGTAACTGTAACAGCAACCGGTTTTAGGATTGCTGGGACTGCGACGATGACTACGGGAGGGGCAAATAATCTGACTATTACCGCCATTGACACTAACCGCAACACAGATACTGATTACAGCGGTTATAAAGCTTTAATATTTAGTGGAGCAAATGATTCTCCTTTAGAGAATCATCCTTCTTGTACGAGTTACGGCGGCACAGCAGTGAGTTTTGGCTCAGTTACAGATATTGAGTTTGTCAGCGGTGTAAATAGCTCTACAGTTACAATGAGTTTATATAAAACGGAAATAGCTTATGTTAAGGCAACGCAGGGGGTTATTACTACATCTTCTACTAATCATCTGGCGGTTACAGTCAGCGCAGGAAGCGTGGCGCGCTTATCTTGGTATACTCAGCCAGAAGCTTATGTGGTCGCGAACGCGCCGTGGAAATCATTTATTATCAGTGTAACTGATGAATATGGAAATACTACTTCCAGCGCAGCGGATATAACTATTACTCCCACAGGCGGCACAGCCACCGCGGGTTCTACTGCCACAGTAACCGCGGTTGCCGGGTTGGCAAGTTTTAGTAATTTCGCGGTTATTTGCGCATCTTACCCGGGCAGTGTTACTTTAAATGGAAGCGCCCCGGGAGTTACTCAAGATACAGGTGCTTCTAATTCAGTTACCGTGGCAGAGCAATACGCAGTTACGGTTACTGCTAAGGATTCATTAACCGCCGCGCATTTAACTGAAATTACTCTTGAGATTTTAAAATCCGGCGTTACGCAATACGGCCCATCAACCGGCAACAGCCCATTTACTACTAATTTAAGTTATGGTACGTATACCCTTAATCTTACAAAAACCAAATATGTTGATGTGTCCACAGAGCAGATTGCCGGGGTGGCGGCTGATGGTGTTGACGGCACTTATGATAACAATATAACATGGGACTTGATTATGACCTCTTTGGAAGAGGCAACTGCGGATTATCAGGTGAAGTCTAGTTTTGTTTATGATGAAACAGGAGAAGATTTGACTATCAGGCTTTGGTTAGAAAGAAGAGGCAAATTAATTCTAAATGCCGCGGATGGAAGGAATGTGCTGGGTACAGCCAGTGTAGATATATTTTTTGAAACCGGAGGAGACCCCTTGGTTACGGTTAGTTTTGACGCGCCAGCAACGTCAAATATCACTACCGGAGTGTATAAGAAATTAGTCGAAGATGTCTTGAGCGCCAGCGGCGGTCTTGGCGCGAATATTTTAACTGAGGGCAGGACCTATTATGCCAGATGCAATATTAATTACGGCGGTACCGCGGGCAATGTCAGGACTTATGAAGCAGGGACCACATTTACTATTACTATTTCCCAGAAATTAAGCAAAGAAATAATCGGTAAATTAGGCGTAGCCGAGGGAGAAACTTTAATAGGTAGAATAGGCACGGCAGTCGCCGTAGAAGCCGCGGCAACCAGAGCAAGTGTTACAACAGAAGCAGAGGCTGTCCGCACCAATGTAGCCGCGGTAAAATCAGAAACAGCCACCATATTAACAGCGGCGCAAACAACTTTGCCTGAAAAAATTACTGAAGCTAAAACGCTTCTTTCAGATGTTGTAAAGTCGGAGATATTGAATAATGAAAGCTCTATCCGTTCCGGGCAGACTCTTACTGTGCGTTTCCGCACACACTCCGGCCTTAGCCCGAAAGTGGATGTTTACGACGCTAATAATAATTTAAGAGTAAATAAAGCGTCAATGGCAGAGATTGGCACTACAGGGATATACGAACATGACGTTAAATTTTTAATCAAATGGGGTTATGGAGATTATACTATTGTTTGTACGGAAGCATCTAAGTCTACAATGGACGCGTTTACCGTCGCGGTTATAAAAGCGGATATTGAACAGGTATACAGCCAGGTTTCCGCGGTATTGGGCTCTACTTCCGGGATTAGCGGTTTAAGAGGAGTTGCCGATAATTTGAACAGCCAGTTTAGCGTGATTGAGACAGCTCTTTCAAAGGTAGGCAAAGATATGATTAAAGATGTTAAGGACGCGGCATCTTCGGCGCCTGCTTTGGAAGCGGTATTCGCTCAATTGTCGAAGGTAGCAAAAGAAATAAAAAGCCTTACTGGAACTTCAGGAATTAATTTAGACAAATTATATAAGGTCTCCGCTGATAAAAAAGAAGATATGAATTATCTTAAGAATAAAACACAGCAGCTTAAGGCGGCAATGGAAGTTAATCAGAAAATGGTAGATAATATCGCTAATAAGCCTGTTACGCAGACTTGGTATGAGTATCGCTAATGGACGCCAATTATTTTGGGACGCTAATTTTCGCTAATTTGAAAAAGGGGGGGTGATGGTTATTAAGGGGATAGAGCAAAAGGGGCTTTTATATAAAGACTTGGCTTATAAGATTGTGGGGTGTTTTTATAGTGTTTATAACGAACTTGGGCCAGGGTATAAAGAGTCTATTTATCATAAAGCGCTATCTATTGAATTTAAGAATAATAAAATTGGTTTTATGGAAGAAAAACAAGTGTCAATAATTTATCAAGATAAAAAGGTAGGCGCGTATATACCAGATTTTATAGTGGAGGATAAGATAATTATTGAATTGAAGGCTGTGGATTTTATGCCAAAGGTTTATGAAGGGCAATTGTATTCTTATTTAAAAGGTACAAAATATAAGCTAGGTTATCTTGTGAATTTTGGCGGAGATAAAATTGATATTCGTAGGAGGATATATGATTCGGCAAGAAAATATATTAGCGCAAATCAGCGTCTTTAAAATTAGCGTCCTATTAGCGTTTGTAATATTAGCGCAAATCAGCGTATTTAAAATTAGCGCTTATGCGAATATAGTTTTAAAGGTAATGATTATTAATCCGTCTCAGGATCAGGCTCAGTCTGTGCCGGTGAAAGTTTATTTGCCTAAAGAAACAAAGCCGGAGGATGTGGCAGACAAATCAGATTTGGAAATAGGCTATGATACTCAGCAGGGGAGTTACTTTGTTTATGGGGAATATTTGCTTAAGCCTGGAGAAGCTATTGATAAAGATATTGAATTAAAAGATATCTGGATGATTTCTAATACAGAACTTGAGTCGCTGCGTATTGAAGCGCTTAAACTTTTCGGCCTTCTTAAGGCCACGGAATTTGCTGAAAGAGTAGAATATTTGAATCAAAACATAGAAAATAAATTAAACCAGATTGATGAGAATCAGAAAAACGCTCCGGCAAATCCGGAACGGCATATCTCTGACTACAGGGATAATTTAAAGATATTGGAGTCAGTTAAGACAGATATAGTTTTAGCCCGCAGCCTGCTTTCACAGTCAAAGCCGTTCTCTGTGAATTTGGTTTGGCGCTTGATTATTATAATTATTATTTTTCTCGCGGTACTGGGATTAAGTTTTTATATTATATGGCAGAAGCAGATCAGGGCAATCAATAAGGATTCTCTTCCCTCTTCAAAAGACGAAGGGCCTGTTTCTATTAACCCTGAGGAGTTTAAAGTAAAGGAAAAAGAACAACAGGAATAATAAAATATATCTTTACCCGTTTAGGCAATAATAATATAATATGTAGGGGCGCAATATCTTGCGCCCGTTAAGGGGGTTGCTTGGCTATGGAATCCGAGATAAATGTTTTGATAGTTGAGGATAAAAAAGAAGACGCGGTATTTTTAGAAAGTATCGTAAAGCCTTTAGGTTATAAAGTATGGATTGCCTCAAATAAAGATGAAGCCAGCGCGTTAATTCAGCGTACCTTTTTCGCCGCCGTTCTTACAGAACTTCATATGCCGCAGTCAAATGGATTAGAAATTACTAGATTGGTTATTAAACAAAGCCACTTAAGCAGTATAGTAGTAATGACAGCGTATTCTTTTATTAGTTCCGCAATTGAAGTTATGGAAGAAGGGGCTTATGGGTATATAACTAAACCGTTTAACGCCGCGGAAATAAAGATTGTTTTGAACCGTGCGATAGAAAGGTATTTATTGTTATCATCTGACAGGGAGAAAGAACAATTTGCGCAGCTTTCGGTAAAAGACGGCCTTACAGGTGTTTATAACCGGCGTTTTTTTAATGTTTTTCTGGCTGGAAAAATTAATAAAATAAAAAATTATACAGATAAGTTCTCTATACTAATGATAGATATAGATGATTTTAAGAAATTCAATGACCGCGAAGGCCACCTCGCGGGGGATAAATTATTAAAAGAAATGGCTAAGTTATTCCAGGATTCAGTGCGTGAAGGCGATACGGTATTTCGTTACGGAGGAGAAGAGTTTGTTGTTTTTTTAGGGCATGTTGATAAAAAAGGGGCTTTTATAGCCGCGGAAAGAATGCGCACTTTGGTTAACCTCTATGAACCCACCACAATTAGTGTCGGTGTCAGTACTTTTCCGGAAGACGCAGCGGATTTTCAGGAATTAGTTTCACGGGCTGACGGCGCGATGTATAAAGCAAAAGAGTCGGGAAAAAATAAAGTTTGTTTAGCTTGATATGCGTGTATCTATATTAGAACCTACGAAAACCGTATATGAAGGCAACGCGAAAGAAGTAGTTTTATCTTCGCAGGAAGGACAGGTTACGGTTTTAGATTTTCATCAGCAATTTTTATTCCGGCTGATAAAAAGTTATATTACTATAAGAGGTATATGGACTGGAGGGGTTAATCAGCGTTCTGCACAAACAACAGAGATTAATATACCTATTAATGGAGGCGTCGCAAAAATGTCAGGAAATGAATTAATAATAATTGCGGAACCTTCTTTGGGATGAAATTCCAATTTTCAAATGTCAAAACTACGATATTTATTATAATATTTGGAATTTTTGAAAATACTGTCTTTTTTGGATAAATAGCAAAAATATGCAGAATTTGACGATTGCCTTAATAATGTTTTTGAGCACTCTCGGCCCCGCGGCAGTAATAGCTTTAGTAGGTTATGCGGCGGTCCAAGCAGTAGGGAGAAATCCCTCTGCCGCGCCAAAGATATTATTTTCAATGATGACCGCGTTCATTTTCGCGGAAGCAATTGCTATTATAGCATTGTTGATAGTATATAATTTGTTTAAATAAAAAGGCATAAAAAATGTTAAGCTGGTGGCAGTTAATATTAATTCCTTTAGTTACTTTTATAGGGCTTGTTATTGTTTTAAGGCTGGTGTTTTATAAGGATTTGGGTTCAGCTTTAAGGCGGCTTAAGAATTTACATGAGGAAGGCTTGGTAAAAGAAACTCAGTTTAATGAAGAACTTCAGCGGATTAAACAGGAAGGCGCGGTAGAAGTAGAAAGAAGCAGGTATGAAGCCGATAGGATAGTTGAAGAAGCAAGAAAAGAAGCGAATATATTGCGTGCCAAACTTGAGGAAGAAGCAAAAAAAGAAAGCAAAAAAATTGTCAGCCAAGGCCATGAAGAATTGGAGAAGCTGCGTAAAGATGTAATGGTGAATATTAAAACCCGGGCTTTAGATTTCTCACTGCAGATAATCGATAGTGTTTTTAGCGAAAAAGGGAAAGAGAGCCTTCAACGCCAGTTAACGGACGAAATAATTGAAGAAATAGATAAAGTTGAAAAGGAAAGATTTCCGCTAAAAACAGATAAAACAGAAGTAATATCAAGTTATCCTCTTAGTGAACAGGAAAAATCCCGGCTCCAGCAGATACTTTTAAGCAAAATTAACCATGAGGTTGTGTTAATAGAGAAGGTAACCCCGGAATTAATATCAGGCCTTATTATTAAAATGGATAAGTTTGTTATTGATGGAAGCTTAAAAAATAAATTAGCTAAAGTAATAGAGTATCTTAAAAAATAGGGTATATTTATTATTTTTAGATATGAATTATCCAAATAAAAATGAATTATTTAATGAAAGAAGTGGGTAGCATGTTTTATAGAATAATGAATCCTATACGCTAAACGCTATCCGCTATACGCTGTCTTTTTAATATGGATCTAAAAATACCTACATTAGATATAAAAGAAGTTGGGACTGTTAAAGAAGTAAAATATGGGATTATTAAAATTGAAGGCCTTCCTTCCTGTGTTTACGGACAATTGGTTGAGTTTGAGAGCGGGACTAAAGGCATGGTTATCGGTTTTAATTATAAAGAAGTTTTGGTTATTGTTTTTAATAGGGAAGTCAGAGTGTCTGTGGGAGATGGGGTTAGTTCTTTGGCGGAATTATTAACTGTTCCGGTGGGGGAAGGTTTTTTGGGCAGGATAGTTAACAGCCTCGCAGAGCCGATAGATGGCAAAGGCAATATTGTCTCCGATGATTTTAACAAGGTTTTTGCTGAGGCTCCGGGTGTAATGGAAAGGGAACCTATTACAGAGCCTGTAATTACCGGTATAAAAATTATTGATTTAACTATCCCTATCGGCAAAGGCCAGAGAGAATTGATTATCGGCGACAGGCAAACCGGAAAATCCAGCATAGGCATAGACACTATTATAAACCAAAAAAAAGAAAATGTGGTTTGTATTTATTGTTGGATTGGCGGCCCAGAGGCGGCTCTAAGAAAGATTCTTCATATGCTCTATAATAAAGATGCGTTTGACTATACTATTATTGTTTCGGCAACTGCTGATACATCCGCGGCAGAACAGTACCTTGCGCCTTATACAGCGGCAGCTTTAGGCGAATATTTTATGAAAAAAGGCCGGGATGTTTTGGTTGTTTTTGATGATCTTACCAAGCACGCATGGATATACCGGCAGATGTCTTTATTGCTTGAACGTTCTCCGGGGCGAGAAGCTTATCCGGGAGATATATTTTATTTGCATTCTCAATTATTGGAAAGGGCAGGCAGGCTGAGGGAAGATAAAGGCGGCGGGTCAATGACATTTTTACCTATTGCCGAGACTTTGCAGGGAGATATAACCGGATATATCCAGACAAATTTAATTTCAATTACCGATGGCCAGATATATATAAGCTCTACTTTATTCCGTGAGGGGTTTAAACCGGCTATTGATTTAGGGCTTTCTGTTTCACGTATTGGAAGCCGCGTGCAATATCCCGCGATTAGAGAAATGGGCAGCGGTTTAAGGCTGGAATACGCTCAATACCGTGAGATGCTGCGTTTAACTAAATTGCGCACGCGTTTATCCGCTGAAGCAATGGAGAAAATGCGCAGGGGGGAAGTTTTGCAGGAATTATTAGTGCAAGTAAATAATCAGCCGCTTTCCTCCGTAGAAGAAATTGTTTTATTTTATGCTTTTAAACGCAAAATACTGGAAGTTGTGGCTCCTCCGGCGTTAAAAAAATTTATCAGCGATTTTTTTATTTATTTATCAAACAGAAGCCCTGCTTTGCTGGATCGCATAAGACAACAAAAAGACTTAACCGATGATCTTAAGGATGATTTGGGTAAAAAGATTTCTCAGTTTTTCAGAGAAATTAAGATAGGGGAGAAGTGACAAAAATTAAACTATGCGCCCTTTATCAGAGTTAAAACAGGATTTTGAAGTTAGCCGGAATCTGGGTGATATTATAGATGTATTGAAAACAGCCGCCTTGATTCAATTCCGTTCATTCCAATTTAAAGAAAAACCCAGTGAGAATTTTATTAATCAGACTGAAAACAGCCTGAATATTTTATCAGAGCAGGGATTGGCACACCCTTGTTTAATTGACCGCGCAAATCTGCCTTCATGTATCGTGATTGTAACTTCTGATGAGGGTTTTTTGGGTGAATTGACAAATCTCTTGATTAATTCAGGGATAGAACAGCGTAAATCCGATCAAGACCAGATAATTGTTTTTGGGCAGCAGGGGCAGAGGTATCTGGAAGAGTTAAACATGGAATTTCTATTTTTTCCCGGGATACCCTACGATATTAATTATAAACATGCTTATGACCGCGCGGGGTACCTATTACAGCAATATCTGAGAAACTATGGCAGGCTTTATGTGGTTTATCCTAAATTTGTTTCTCTATCTTTGCAAAGAGTTACAACAGTACAGCTTTTGCCTCATAAACCTTTTGTTTCAGACTCAATGCGCCAGTCAGGCGGAGCTAAGCCAAAAATCAGCAAAGAAGAGATGTTGATAGAGCCTTCTATAGATAATGTTTTAGCAGGGCTGATTAATTTATATATGGGGTATAAGCTTTTTGAAATAGCATGGTCTGCCAAGCAGTCAGAATACGCGGCAAGAATTATGCATCTTGAAGGCAGTACTCAGGAACTTAGCCAGCTAAATCAAAAGCTTTCTTTTGAGTATTTTAGGCAAATACATTCTTTAAGGGATAAAGTAATCAGGGAAATATCAGCTTCTAAAATATTACTAGGAAAAAGAAGATAAGAGAGCAAAAACCATTGTGGTTAAAATTAGTGTCATTGCGAGGACGAAGTCCGCGGCAATCTCGTATAGGATTGCTTCGTTACTTCGTTCCTCGCAATGACACGCTATAGGTATTTCATATTATAAAATGAATGGAATAAAAGGAAAAATAACAGGCGTGTATGGTTCAGTGGTAGATGTGCAGTTTAGTGAGAGTATTCTGCCCGCGATTCATGAAGTAATAAAAGCCTCGACGTTTGATAATAAAGAAGTAGTTTTAGAAGTTGTTGAGCACTTAGAGCCTAATATCTGCCGGTGTATAGCATTAAATCCTACTTATGGGATTAAAAGGAATAGCTTTGCCGAAGCTACCGGCAAGCCTCTGATGGTGCCGGTTGGCAGTAAAGTTTATGGCCGTGTATTGAATGTAATGGGCAAGCCTATTGATGGGAAAGGTAGTATTAATATAACGGATGCAGAACTTATCCCAATACGTAATTCTCACGCTTCTTCCGCGGATAATGAAGTTTTCAATGAGAAAGAAGTACTTAAGTTTGAAATAATGGAAACAGGCATAAAGGTAATAGATTTACTCTCTCCTTTAGTCAAAGGCTCTAAAACCGGTATTTTAGGAGGGGCGGGTTTAGGAAAAACTATTTTAATTCTTGAGATTATCCATAATATTATTACCAAACATCGAGGTACCTGCGTTTTTACAGGGGTAGGAGAGCGAATAAGAGAAGGCAATGAACTTTATTATGAATTTTTACGTACGGGCTTGCTTGAGCGTTCAATCATGGTTTTTGGACAGATGAATGAGTCTTCAGGAGCCAGGTTTGAGGCGGCATTAACTGGAATAACTATAGCTGAATCCATTCAGAGAGAATCGGTTGAAGTTTTGTTTTTTATAGATAATGTCTTTAGGTTTGCTCAGGCAGGAGCGGAATTATCAGCGCTTTTAGGAAGGATTCCTTCGGAAACAGGCTATCAGCCGACTTTAATGAGCGAAATCAGTGAGTTTCACGAAAGGATAAAATCCAAACCAAAAGCGGCTATTACTGCTGTGGAAGCTATTTATGTGCCGGCGGATGACCTTACTGATCCGGCTGTAGTTGCTATATTTTCGCATTTAAATTCTACGGTTGTGCTTTCAAGAGATTATGTCCAGCGGGGTTTGTATCCGGCAGTAGATGCTTTGCAGTCAAGTAGTGGTTTTATTGATCCAAGCGTAATCGGCAAGAGGCATTTTGAGATTACTCAGGAAGTAATCAGGCATTTTCAGAAATATAGCGATTTACAGAGGATTGTATCGATTATTGGCAAAGAAGAATTATCCAAGCAGGAACGCATTATCTTTGAGCGTTCAATAAAATTACGTAATTTTCTTACGCAGCCTTTTTTTACTGGTGAAATGTATACAGGCATAAAAGGGGTTTATGTCCCTTTGGAACAAACAATAGCAGTTTGTGAAAAGATTGTTTCCGGCAGGCTTGATTCTATGCCTGAAGATAAGTTATATATGATAGGAACATTAACGGATAGCGTTTAACGCTAATAAATATGTCTAAAATAGGCGAGTTGTTAGTTGAAAAAGGTTTAATTACTTCTCTGCAGCTTAAGGCCGCGCTTCAGGAAAGTAAAAGGACAGGCGAAATTATCGGTAAAGTATTAGTTGAGATGAAGCTGATATCTCAGGATAATTTGCTGGAGGTTTTAGCCGAACATCTGGCATTGCCTTTTTATAAAACTCTGAGTAATATATCTGTTCCCGCAGATGTTATAAAAAGAGTCCCCGCGAAGTTTGTCTGGCATTACAGGTTTATGCCTTTATCCATAAAAGGCCGCATTCTTACAATTGCCGTTTCTGATCCTTTAGCGGTATGGCCGATGGAAGATTTGAAGCTTCATTTGGGATTTGATGTCGAGAGGGTTTTGGCTTCAGAAACGGAAATATTCGCGGCAATCAGGCGGTATTACGGAGTAGGCGCTGATACAGTTGAAGAAATCCTGACCCAGAAGAGTGTTACTCTCGCGGAGGAAAAAAAAGATATCAGCCATGAAGATATTGAAGAAGTAGAAAAGTCGGCTCAGGCATCTTCAGTAATCAAATTTGTTAACCAGATACTCTCTGAAGCAGTTAATGCCCGTGCTACAGATATCCATATAGAGGTATACAGGGATAGAGTGCGTGTCAGGTATCGTATAGACGGAATACTTTATGAGATGCGTATGCCTGAACAGTTAAAAGAACTTCATCTGGCAGTTGTTTCCCGTATTAAGATACTTTCCAGCTTGAATGTAGTTGAGAGGCGGCTTCCTCAGGACGGCAGGGCTATAATTAAAATTCAGGATAAACAAGTGGATTTGAGGATTTCTATAATTCCTTCTCTTTATGGAGAAAATGTAGTAATCCGCATATTGCCTGTGCATCTATTATTTAATTTAGCTGATTTGGGGTTCCCCAAAGAAGAATTACAAAAAATAGAAATGTTAATGAAAAAGCCTCATGGGATTATTTTTCTTACCGGGCCTACCGGCAGCGGTAAAACTACTACTCTTTATGCCTGTTTAAGCAGGTTAAATAAAGAAGCGGTGAAAATTATTACTATTGAAGACCCTATTGAATATGAATTGGCAGGAGTTATGCAGATTCAAGTTAAGCCGGACATCGGGCTTACTTTTGCCAATGCCCTGCGCAGTATACTGCGGCATGACCCTGATATTATGATGATAGGAGAGGTTAGAGATTTAGAGACAGCCGAATTGTCAATAAGGACATCTTTAACCGGGCATTTGATATTTTCAACTCTTCATACAAATGATTCCGCAAGCGGCGCTACAAGGCTTTTAGATATAGGAATAGAGCCTTATTTAGTTGCGTCTTCAGTTAATGCTTTTATTTCTCAGAGGCTGGTGAGAGTTATTTGTCCTGATTGTAAAACAGAAAGGCTGGATAAGGAATTGCTGCCCGCGGATTTAAAAGGCATGAAAATTTATTATGGTAAAGGATGTGACAACTGTAAATCTATTGGTTATAAAGGCAGGACAGCTATTTATGAAGTGCTGCTTGTGGATGAACACATACAGGAGCTGATTTTAAATAAAGCATCCGCGGCTCAGATAAAAAGGAAGGCAAAAGAATTAGGTTTTATAACTTTACGCGATGCTGGCATAGAAAAGGTAAGGCAGGGAATAACGACGCCTGAAGAGATTTTCCGCGTCGCGGAGACTATAGAGTAAAGGGGAAATATGGCAAGATATGTTTATAAAGCAAAAAAAGGAATAAGCGAGACAGTAGAGGGGTTTATAGAAGCGGAAAATCAGGAGGAAGCTTTAAATAAACTTATCGCTAAAGAACTCTTCCCCATTAACATTACGGAAGAAAGTTCAACAGAACAGCCATTATCTAGAAAATCTCCAAAAAATAAACAGATTAGAAAGAAAATCAACTCCCGGGAAATCCTTACTTTTGTCCAGAAATTAACTACTCTTGTGAGAGCGAAAGTTGAGCTGCTTTCTAGTATAAGGATTCTTTACGAACAGACAGAAAATATACTGTTTAAAGACATAATTTATGAAATATACAGTGATATTAAAGAAGGCAAGACTTTTTCCGACTCTTTAAGCAGGCATTCCAGGATATTTCCTACTTTGTTTATTAATATAATAAAATCAGGAGAGGCAAGCGGAAGGCTGGATTTTGCTTTGGAACAGATAAATGAATATATGTACCGGGAAGAAAATTTAAGGAATAAAATATCTATTGCGTTAGCCTATCCTATATTGCTTCTTTCAGTGGGGATAATAAGCATTTTTGTGCTGATAAATTTTGTAGTCCCTAAACTCCGGCCTATTTTTGAGGGGATGGGCGAGGACTTGCCGGCTATAACAAAATTTGTATTGAAACTAAGCGATCTATCTAATAAAAACTGGCTTTGGATCATCGGGGCATTAATTCTCGCAGGGATAATTATTTATTATCAAAAAGGCAGTGTTTTGGTAAATAACTTGAAAAGAAAAATTAAAATGAACCTGCCTATTGTAAAGAGATTGTTGAGGAATCAGGAGTTGGCGCATTTTTCAAGGTCTTTAAGTTTGCTTTTAAACAGCGGTGTTTCCGCGCTTAAGTCTATTGAAGTGGCAAGCCTTACTGTTGAGGATCCTGTTTTAAAGAGGCAGTTAAATAAGGTTTATCAGGAAGTATCATCAGGCCAAAGTTTGTCTAAAACAATGTCAGGCTATACAAACCTGCCTGATTTTTTTATTAAAATGATCGCGGTAGGCGAGGAATCAGGCAGGCTTGGCGAAATTCTTGATGAAATCTCGCGTTCATACACGCAGCAATTAGAAACGGACATAATGCTTATTAGTTCACTTTTGGAACCTGTGCTTATATTAGGGTTAGGAGCGGTCTTGGGGCTTATCATTTTATCCATTTTGCTTCCTACATTTCAAATAACCCAGTTTGTGAAATGATAGCATATAGGATAAAATATAGCGTTTAGCGTATAGCGTATAGGACGAAAAACACCCTTTGGTATTAGTTTTTTCTATCCGCTATACGCTGATAATGAGGCTTATAAAATATGAAATTACCCGTATCATTGGAAATAGGGGAAAAGTATTTAAAGATAACCGCAGCTAAAACATTGGCAAAAACACGCGGGATTTCTGATTGTATAATAAAGAATATCGCGGATCTAAAAGATGATAAAATCAGCGCATTGATAATTTCTGTTTTTAAAGAATTAAAAATCACTCCTTTTCCTTTAATTGTTTCTATCCCCCGTAATCAGGTTACTGTCCGAAACCTGCATTTGCCTACGCAGGACAAAAAAGAAATTGAACAGATACTACAGCTTCATATAGGCAGGATTGTGCCTTACAGGAAAGAAGAAACAATCTTTAATTATGTGTTTTTAGGTATTGATGAGTTGAATTACGCTAAAGTGCTTCTGGCAATTGTCCATAGGGATATCCTTAAAAGGCTGTTAAAGATTTCAGAGGCGGCGGGTTTGTTTATTGACCGGATGAATTTAAGTTCCTGTAGTGCCTGGAAGTGGGTAGTTTCCAGCCAAAAGGATGAAATAACAGCTTCGGATTTATACCTTCTCTTAGACCTTGATTTTAATTATACAGATTTTATCGTTTTTAGTAAAAATAATATCCTCTTTAGCCGCAGTATAACTTTAGAAATAAAAGGAGAATTAACTCAAGCTGAAATTGATAAGCTTATAGGAGAAATAAGGCAGTCTCTGGTAATCTTTCATAACGAAGAAAGCAGTAAAAACCCCGTTAAGATTTTTCTTTCCGGAGCAAGTTCAATAGGCAATTTAAAGAAATCACTGGAAGAGGAAATGGATATGCCTGTAAAGATTGTGCCTCCGGTTTATTCCTCCGATATCTTTAAAGCAAAAAGCAGGAATATTTTTCCTGACGCGTCATTTAGCGCTATTTCTGAGCTGGTTTTGGAAGAAAATGATAAGATTATTTCTTTTACTCTCCCGGAGATACAAATAAGAAAAGCCCTGCGAGAAAAAATAAAAGATATGACTATTTTGGGGACGCTGATAGTATATTTTTTTATTGCTGTTTTGGCTTTTTTTTGGAGCAGATTGTATATTCAGCAGGCATACATGAGAACTTTAACCCTGAAAACTGAAGAGATAAAAAAAGATGTTGGGGTTTTAGTCGCTCAGTATGAAAAGATAGGATTCATAAAATCCTTCCTTGATGCGCGCAGAGTGCCAGTAGCTTTAATTTCAGAATTGCAGAATCTGGTGCCATCTGAAATAATGATTGGTTCCATGAGTTTAGATGAATTAAATAAGGTTACTTTAAAAGGCTATGGATATCAGCTTTCAGACGCGATTGCTTTTACCACTATCCTTGAAGGCTCAAAATATTTTGTAGATGTAACGACCAGATCAACGCGTACCAGGAAATTAAAAGATAAAATAGTTACTGCTTTTGAAATTGAGTTCCAGCTGTCTTTATTGCCGCAGAAAGATACGGCTAAAGATACCAAAGGCAGAAAGAAAAAATGATTAATTCGAAGAAAAACCAGAAAATTTTGCTCTATACGGCAGTTTTTGCAGGGGTAGTATTGTTAGCGGAAAAAACTATTTTTTCCGGGTTAAGGGATAGGATAAAAAATCTTTACCAGAAAACTAAACAGGAAGAAGTTAATCTTAAGACAGCTATAGATATTCAAAAAAGAAAAGATAAAATTGCGCTTGAATATGAAAGCTATAAGGCTTATTTAGAGGCAGAGAATCTGTCAGATACAGAAGTATTCACAAAATTTCTAAAAGAGATAGAGAGTATGGCGCAGCAAAGCGGAGTAATGATTTCCAGCCTTAATCCTCATGATGAACTTAAGCAGGCAGGAGATTATAAAATGTATGAGGCGGATCTACGTTCAGAAACAAGCGAAGCTCAGATGATAGATTTTTTGTATAAAATTCAGACTAGTAAGATGCCAATGAGAGTAAATAAATTAACTATATCTCCTAAGGACGAGAAAGCGGAAACATTAAAGGTTGATATAAGCGTTAGTGTAATTATTTTATAAGCAGGGATTTAGTCCGCTATAGAGACAGGGTTTTCGCAGCACGGATAATTCGGGGTAAATCGGGATGACTAAGGAGGAGAGATGTTCGGAAATATCTTGGTTGTTGATGATGAGATGGACTGGCGGGATTTCTTCCATGAGGTTTTTAGTCAGGCAAATTACAATGTAACTACTTTGCCTTCTGAAAAAGAAGTAGTGGAATATTTGAAGAATGAAAGGCCGGATTATTTATTGATTGATGTAGGTACTGATGAAAGCCTGGAGGTAATAAAAAAAATAAAAGGAATAGACAAGAATATCAGAATAGTAGCTTTGGCTGCTGCTGGATACATAGAAAAAAGCCGTATATTTCTTAGTAATGATGAAAGAATTACAGTTTTAGAGAAAGATATAGATAAATCTCAGCTTATGCAATCAGTATTTAATATATTGAAAGAAGTTGAAATAGAAAGGATTGATAAGGACCCGCTATTTAAAGGCAGTATATTGATAGTGGATGATGAGAGAGAAGCTAATGTCCTGATTGGAAGTTATTTTGAAAGAAGAGGTTATAATATATTAAGCGCGTTTAGCGGGGAAGAAGCTATATTAAAGACAAAAATGCATAAGCCTCAGGTGGTGGTTTTGGATATAAAAATGCGAGGCATAGATGGCTTGCTTATTTTAAAGCAGATTAAAGAAATTGATAAATCTATTATTGTTATTATGACTTCTGGCGTTAGTGATGAACAGGTGGTAAAGGACGCTATGAAAATGGGGGCGGCGGCTTATTTTGTTAAGCCGTTTAATCTTTCTAAGCTGGAAGCGGTTATTTTAGCAAATACACTCTTGGATAAATTGCCAAAAGGAGTTATTGAATAAGATTATTATGCGAATAATGATAGCGTATAGCGTAGAGCGTATAGCGTATAGGATAAAATATGGCGCAGAGAGGCATAGTTTTTACTATCCGCTAAACGCTATCCGCTCTACGTTAAAAAGAAAGGGTTTTACTTTAGTGGAACTTATGGTGGCGGTATGCATACTATCTTTAGGGATAGTATTGGTGTCTCGTTCATTCTTGAGCGCGGCTTCCGCGTTAAACAGCGTTCAAAGCCGGATTGAGGCAGTTCAATTTTTAGAAGATAAAATAAGTTTATTGGAAGAAAAAGCAAAACAGGAAAAAGGTTTGTCTCCTGAAGAGAAAGAAGAAGAGACAGTTATAAATAACCGTATTTCCATATATAATTCAAAAATAATGCCTTTAGAAGTAGAAGGATTAGAAGAAGATATAAACGAAGCAAGGCTTAAACTTACATGGAAGGAAAATAATATTGATAAGAATGAAACAATGGGCAGCTATTTTAAAAATAAAGAATAACTCTGGATTGCGCTTAAATAACTCTTTTATTATAAAACATTCAGCTTCTACCCCGTTACACCCGAAAAATCCATGCCTTCAAGCAACTGTTGAAGGGGAAAAAAGATTTATACATTTAGAAAAAGCCGCGTTTTTAAAGATAGGTGTAACAGGGTTTACAATGGTTGAGGCATTAGTTGTTATAGTTATTTTTTCTATTTTGTCCGTAAGCATCAGCGCAAGTTTTATTTCCGGAATGAAAGTATGGTCCAGAGCGAAAAATGTAAGTTTAGGCCAGACAGACGTGTTGATTAATCTGGAAAAGATTTGTAGTGAGTTGCGCCAAATTGTAACAATACCTCAGGTCGTTTATGAGGGGAGTTCTACGCAGATATCATTCGCGCATGTTCACGGCAATTCGATTTATAAAGTTAGTTATATATTTGATCCTGAAGAAAAAATGCTGGTGCGCCGGCAGGCGGATTTAAAATATATCCTTGAAGGCAAAGAAGAAGAAAACCGTACAGAAAAAAATCTGCTTTCTTTAGATGAATTTTCATTAAGTTATCTTTATTTGGACCCGGAAGACAGCTCTTATAAGTGGAAAGATAATTGGGAATCTGCGGATGGCAGATTTTTAGCCGTTAAAATACAGGAAAAACTAAAAGATGAAGAATTTAAGAGGACAATTTTTATACCAGTATCCTCATGAGGCCGGGCCAAAGGAAGATTTTGGGCCTGTTTGTGTTATTGCGGGGACCCCGACGTTACGTCGGGGGGCGAAGCAATCTCTACGGGGATTAAGATTGCTTCGCTCATTCAGGGCTCGCAATGACACTGAAAAAAGGCCATTTGGTATAGTTTCTCATAAACGAGGTACTTTGCTTATTGTTTCTGTTTGGATTCTGGTCTTTTTTTCAATTTTAAGCGCGGGGTTATATAAAATTGTATCCGCACAGATAAGATTAACTAAAACTATAGAGCAAAGGTTTATTTCACAGTATTTAGCCAAGGCCGCGGTTGTTTATGCTCAGGTTAAGAAAGCGCAGGATGATATTCCTTATGATACGTTGTATGAATTGGCTCAGGAAAATCAACAGGAGCTGAGTAAAGGGAAATTTGTTTATACTATAATAGATGAAGAAAGGAAAATTAATATTAATATAGCTTCGCTGGATGAGATAACACGCCTGCCGGGATTGAATCCTGAATTGGCGCAGAAAATTTTCAGTTCAACACTAAGGCCATTCGCTTTAAAAGAAGAACTTTTGTTGGTTGATGGAATCAGTGAAGAAATCTATGACGGGTTGAAAGATTTTATTACCATATACACAGAAGGCAGAGTTAATATTAATACTGCGCCAGCAGAAGTGTTGTTGGCGCTGGGGTTTGATGACAGCCTTATAACAAAAATAGAAGATTTCCGCGCGGGGCAGGATAAAGAAGAAGCCACAGAAGATGATGAAGTTTTTGAAAGTACTGCTGAAATTTTAGATAAATTACGCGTATATACTCCGTTAACTGCTCAGCAGGAAGCATTTATTCTTACTTTACTCGGTAAAGGGGTATTGACGGTTAGTTCTGTAAATTTAGGATTACAGATAAATACTCTGATTTTGGATAAGCCCGCGATGAAATACATTGTTTTGATAAAAGGAGAAATGATAAAACGATGGATAGAGTGATTATAAATACGTAGGGGAGGGCCTTGCGTCCTCCCGTGATAATATAAGGTTATTTCATATACAATATTTTACCAGGAGGTAAATTTATGTCTAAAAGAGGTTTTACTTTAGTAGAGTTGATGTTGGTAGTAATTATTATCGGGGTTTTGGTCGCTATGGTAGTTCCCCGCATGGCTGGCAGGTCAGAGCAGGCAAGAAAGGCGGTGGCTCAGGCAGATGTCGATTTGAATATCGCTACAGCCTTAAAGCTTTATGAGCTGGATAATGGCGCGTATCCAACTACAGAGGAAGGATTAGACGCCCTGCTGTCTGCTCCCGCCTCCGCAAAGAACTGGAATGGCCCTTATTTAGATAAAAAGCCCATAGATCCTTGGGGCAATGTTTATAAATATAAATCACCTGGTACGCAGCGGCTGCATGATTATGATTTATATTCTTTAGGCAGGGATGAGATAGAGAGTGAAGATGATGTGGTTAATTGGGAACAATGAAGTTGTAAGTAGTAGGTCGTAAGTCGTAGGCTTGGGGGGGTAATATATTGGTGGTTTCTGGGCGTAAAATTTGAGAAGCCGCGTGTTCTTGCCCCGACGTTACGTCGGGGCTGCGGAAAATCCTTGCGGATTTTCCTTGACAATAATTGGTTATTGGACAGAATAGTAGTAATAGAAATTAAACAGATTTTTAATTAAATGGAGGCAGGCAAATGTGGTATAAAAGAGAAGCAAGAGTTTTGTTGTTTGCGGCAGGAGTTATATTTTTAACCGCGGGATGCGCTTCGATACAGGAATTAGAAACACCAAAAGAAGCTAATAAGAACAACGAGTTGGAACAGACTATAAAAGAAAAGGATGAGAGGATAGGCCAGCTTGAGGATCTTTTGAATGACCAGCAGCAGCAGCTTCGCCAGCTTAATGAAAGCTTGAATGGCTGCAAAGAAAAACTAAAGAGCTGCTATAAAAACCAGCCTAATTTAAAATAGAATGCCAGTTAAAAAAATATCGTTTTTATTGGCATTATTGGTTTTTTTATTTTCGGGATGCGTTACTACAAGGCCTGTTAAGCCTCCCGCCGGCGGCATATACCATACTGTAGGCAGCGGTCAGACTTTATACCGGATTTCTAAAACCTATGGCGTGGATATTAAAGATATAATGCGGGTTAATGATATTAAAAACCCCAGCCAGATTGGAGTGGGAGAAAAGTTATTTATACCCCGCGCAGCATCACCTTTGCATGTTGAGCCTTACCGGGCGGGTAATTTAGAATCTTTAAAAACTATTGTTGGTAAAAAACAGAAGCGCATTCGATGGAAAACGATTACTTTACATCATAGTGCTACTAAAGAAGGCAATGCTGAATCTTTTGACCGTAACCACAGGCGCCGCGGTATGGGAGGGCTGGCATATCATTTTGTAATAGGAAACGGAACAAGTTCAGGCAATGGTGAAATAGAAGTAGGCTGGCGGTGGAGAAAGCAAGTTGAGACTAACAGAAAACGAGATATTCAAATATGTTTAGTAGGCAATTTTAACCAACAGCGGGTTTCGGAAGAACAATTTAAATCATTAGTTAAATTGCTTAAAATCATTATGCAGCAATACGGTATTACCGTGTCTAAGGTAAGAAGGCATAAAGATGTCCCAAGGGCGTTAACTGAATGCCCGGGGAAGAATTTCCCTATCAATAGAATTAAATCCGGATTAAAATCATATTAGAATGAAAATTTGGGTTTATAAGCTGTCAGCTTTCAGCAATGAGTCTGTTGCAAAATACTTTTTTGTCATCCTGCGATTTAATCGCAGGATCTATTGTCGTCGATAAAATGTTTATGGATTCTGCGGTCAAGCCCTCGGCTTCGCCGCGAGGCGAGCCGCAGAATGACGAATTTAAGGCAT
>JBDRLG010000114.1:0-25357 GCA_043813255.1 Candidatus Omnitrophota bacterium | reverse complement strand
CCCTCGCATACCTTCCAAATAAAAATGTTCGCGGTTAGTTCTGTGTTCGATAGCCAGAAGAGGGTGATAAAGGTCAAAGCGGTGAATACATTCCATACAGACAGTCCAATTGGGATTGTAATTAACGCGTACGCCAGACCTACCAGCGCCCTCTGCAACCACGTCTTGCCTTCGCCATACCCCAACGAATATCCTGCCCCGGCTATGGCCGATACCAGCACAGCCTTCCACCAGACAATACCGGCAAGAAAGCATACCAGCAGGTACACAGCAGGCAGGATAAACCTGCGCCAGCCTTTCCACCCGGGTACTTCATTGGAAACTTGAGTACCGCCCAATGCAAACAACAGCCAGCTTACAGCCGGGACAAACACCATAAACAATTCTTTATTGAGCATCATGCGCCTCCTGTTATCTGCTTCAATATATCAGCGAATCTGCCGATTCCCTGTTTCTTGAATTTTTTGCTCTCTTTAACATTCCTGTCGGCAAAGAAAGCAGAACTTTCCATTTTCAGCACTTTGATAAACCATGGATAAGGATCGCGTATTATGCCTTTGTCTTTTTCATACTGCTGGCATATTTTAATTAAAACCTCATCCGGTATATTTTCGTCTTTGCGCCATTTAGCGTCTTTTTTGAATTTATTGATAAGCTGATAGATATTAAATCCCTGGCTGTATACTGAATCTAATAATTCTTTGGTTTTAGAAGAAACAGAGCAGTCTGGCTCTGCCTGTTTATTAACTATCTCTTTTCCATTCTCTTTTCCATCCCCATCCCCATTCCCAACTGAGTTATTCGTAGCATAACCGTTAGTTAACGGTTGCTTAACGGTTAATAACTCTTTAGGAGCAGGGGGGATAACGCTCTCGCGTTCTGTCTTGTGAGGTTTTTGATGTTTTTGCCAGTTGATTATCTGATAATATTTCTCTCCGTCTATTTCATAACGGATTATAAACGGCCGCTTACCGTTTTTCTTAGCGCAGGCTAAAAGCCGCATTATTTCTTCGGCGTCCACCTCATCATAAGGCATGATCTCGATCTTAAGCCGCTCCGGACGGTCTTCGCCCCGGCCCTCGCGGTCCGCCTGCACCCATAAGCCCTGATAAAACAACCTCGCTTCAAAAGGTAATTCCTTTATATCCTCGTCTTTAAAAAAATCCGGTTTTAGATATCTAATCCGAGCCATTTTTTATTTCGCCTTTATAAATTCATACCAGGCCATATTGCCTTTTAAGTTCCTCTTAACACATTCGTCTTTATCCAGTTTTCTCAATATGCCTTCCCGCACGAAATCCCTGATTGTCCGGTCAGCCCGCAGATAATAGTTTCTGCTTTCATAAGCTATGACATCCGCTTTTGAGAAAATTCGCTTTTGTCCGCACCAGTTCAATAAGTCTTTTCTTTTGTTAACCATTTCTTATCACCTCCCGATTATTGGCTCATCTTAACCAGCTGAACAAACCCCATAGAGCCAGGAAAAAGTACACAACAAACAAACACGACTGTGCGTATAGACGCTTGCGAAAATCTATCACGGCCCAGCAGGCGTTTGTAAACATCCATAGGGCAAACCCGGCCGGATTCTTCTGCACGTTCAATATGACTCCGGTAATAGACAAACCGGCCAGAAGCCACATCATCATTTCCGTGAAGGCCTTCGGATCCTTGCCAAACGGACGGTTTGCTTCAATAAACTTGCCGCGGTTATACCAGCTCAGATTTTTGTAGAGTTCTTTCCACCCTTTATTTACTTTCATAGGTCTTCTTTCCTCCTTACTCTTTCCACTGCGAAGGATTTTTCGCCGAATTCCCTTGTCATAAGCCACGTAAATACCTCGGCGATATGCTCACCCACAGGACTTGTGACATCGATAACAACCTTATTGTCCGATGCCAGATAAGCGGCATTGAGTCGCACCTTTGCCTGTCCAAATACGCCTTCGGTTGCAACAATCGCCTGAGCAATATATCCTTCAATTTTTTCCCTGTTAATACCTCTATGGAATTTAAACTTGCAGACTTGCATCGTTTTTCTCCTTCAAAGCGTATATACAACTTTTTTTGCGAAAGTGTTGCAGGTCATCTTAAAAAATCTTTCAATTTCTCTTCTTCAAATATGGCTCTGATTCTTTTGATTTCTCTGTAAACAGTTCCCCTATCGATATTTAGATACTGGCTAATATCTTTAATGGTGACGGTTTCGTCTTCTAAATACTTACAGATCTCTTTTTGTTGCGGGGATAGCCTCTGCATGGCTTTTTCAAGTTCTATTCGAAGTTCTAATTGAGATCTGAAATCTAGATGAAGCGCATTCTCAGAAGAAAGCGTATCTGATAAAGTTAAGTCGGTATCTTCGGATAATGGCTGATCTATAGAAACAGTATTTCTCAAGATTTTCCTTTTATCGCGCCTGTATTCTTTTGCGATATTCGATAACCTATTTTTCACAATTCTTGCCATAAATGTCTTTGCGGAAGCATCTGATGAAGGATCGTATTTTTCTTTAACAAAGTACCAATGAACCAGACATTCCTGCACAAGGTCGTCAAAATCCTCTATCTCCAAACATCGCTTTTCTTTCCTAAATTTACTGATTATGTTTTTGGCTACACCTATTTCCCAGTCTTCAAAAAATCCTCTGTAATTTGGACTCGTCATGAGACACCTCCCCTTTCTTTTTGTGGTGTCTCAAACAAGCCTCAGCTAACGATAGTTTTTTAAACGGCAGGGGTAAATCACGGAGGCCTCCGTGATTTCAAAATTATCTACTTTTTGTGACGGAGTTTGTATTCTGAAATGTCCTTAAACCCCAGGAGCTCTTCATGCGTTGGTTCACGATTAAGAATCCCTGCCATGACTTTCCTTATGGCTTTATACAGCTTTGTATTTTGGATTTCTCGCTCTGCTGGCGTAAATGATTTGACAAGATAGGATATGCTGATTCTATCTTCAAACCGCCTCTTAAAATTGTTATCCATCTTTTGCGCCATAGTCATTCACCTCTAAAGCGTATATACAACTTTTTTTCTAAAAGTGTTGCAGGCCCTGCAACAAAAACGAGAAAAAAGTTGTATATACGAACTAAGGGATACAAACTAAGGGATATAGCTTGACTTGTGTGCCGTATTGTTATAGGGGTTGTTGTAAAAGGAGGCTCGGTAGTGATAACGCCTAATAAAAAATCGGATAAAAAACGATATGTGATTTATACCCGCTGTTCTACCGATGACCAAGCCCAGGGTGATTTTACAACCCTCGACGCTCAGGCCCATCATTGTAAAAACATGCTTGACGCTTTCGGGTATGATCTCGCCAAAATAGGCGATAAAGGCATAGTAAATGACGATGGCTATTCAGGCAAAGACCTCAACAGGCCCGGCATCCAAATGATTCTCGACAACGTACGCAAAAAAGCTCCATTTGACGGAATCATCTTCTTCCGGCTTGACCGCTTAACTCGAAACCCGCGTGACCTTTATGCCTTAATAGATTTATTCAGGGCAAAGGAAATAGACTTTGTTTCAGTAAGAGAGAATCTGGATAGCTCAACCGCTATCGGGCGTGTGGTTATCGGGATACTGGGGTTATTATCGGCATTCGAAAGGGAACTGACTGGCGAGCGCGTAAAAGCCTCTGCCATCGCGCGTGTACGGCAAGGCAAGTGGGTTGGCGGCAGAGTGCCTTATGGATATAAACTTATCGATGACGGCGAACCTCTGCCAAACGGAAGACAACCTCACAAAATTGTATTCGATGAAAAAATCGCTCCACACCTAAAAACCATCTGGGAAATGGCTGCGGATAACAGATCACTTACGCAGGTAGGACTGGAGCTTCACAAGCGCGGATTGAAAACGATGAACGGCAAGGAATGGCGAAGACAAGTCATCTCAAGAATTATAAAAAACCCGTTCTATAAAGGATATCTGCAATATAACGAAGAAATCCATAAAGGCAACCACCCTGCCCTTATTGATGAAAGGCTATGGGAAAAAGCTAACAGAATACTGATTGCCAGATTGCCTGGCCACAACTTTGTGCAGAAAGACAGGTATTATGAATATCTGCTTGCCGGTATCATCAAGTGCGGTGAATGTGGAAGCCATATGGTGTGCAATTTCTCGGGAGGCAGAGGTAGTAAAAAGTTTTTTTATTATGAATGCAGTCGCTCCAAACAGGCGCTCGGATGTTCTAATGCTCGTATATCCGCGACTACTTTCGACAAAGCTATAATAGACTATTTCAAGAGAGCATCCAAAGACCAAAGCATTATCATAAAGGCTATCGGAGACGCCATTATTGATTCGCAAGCGAAACTCGAAAAAATCGATAAAGATTTAAAAGAAAAAGAAACGAAGGTAAACACCTTCCGGCACCAAGCCAATAAACTACTGGAATTAGCCATGGGTAACACGGTTGCTAAAGGATCCACTTATAAGGATAAAATGAATGAATTGGAACTGGAGATTGCGAAACTGGAAGATGAGATAGACAAACTGCAGGCCCAAAAGAGGGTTACCAACATGAACGCCCATTCCGGAGAGTTCCTCTACCGGAACATAGGCTTTGCCATGCAATACATCGATAAGGCCCCTCCGGAAGCCCAGAAAAGCCTTATACAGGCCTTAATCAAAGATATCTTCGTGCATAGCGACAGGATAGCAATCAATATGTATATTGAAAAGCCACTTGAGGACATCCTCCCCAGCACGATCTACCCCCAAAAAGAAAAACGCCCTACAGAAGCCTGTAGGGCGCTTGTGCCTACTGCACCGCTATCCGGTGTTTCGGATAGTTGTCAACATTGGCTGCCCCGCTTGGACTCGAACCAAGATACCGAGATCCAGAATCTCGTGTCCTACCGATTAGACGACAGGGCAATAAAAAATAAATTGTAAAATAGTATATATTACAACAAAACCTAAATCAAGGCTTTATTTATCTGCGTCTGCCGCCGCCTTTTGGGCCGCTAGCACTGCCGCCGAAATTTCCTTTATTTCCCTGCGGTTTCTGCATACCTTTACCACCGGGACCACCACTGCCACCACGAGGACCTTGTCTGCCTGCCGGTTTATTCATTCCTTTCTCCGAGCGTTTGCCTCCCATTTTTCCCTGACCTTCCGGCCTGCCCTTTTCTCCACGTTTCATTTCCGGTCCTTTACGGGAATCTCTAGGCCCCTTACCACCGGGACCGCCCATATCTTTTTTAGACCCACGGCCGCGAGAATCATCCCGATGATCCCGTTTATCTTCTCTACGATCCATCTTGTCTTCCCGGCGATCCATCTTATCTTCACGACGGTCTCTTCTATCTTCCATTCTATCTCTAGGACCTGTATCACGACGACTATCTCTAATATCTTCTCGTTTATCCCTTCTATCTTCTTTTCTATCCCTTACATCTTCCCGTTTATCACGCACGTCTTCTCTACGATCATGCCTTTTTTCTTTAATATCCTCTCTATGCTCTTGTTTCTTCTGCTTTACATCCTCCCGGCGCTGTTGATGTTCCTGCCGCATTTCTTCGCGATGCTGATGGATTTTTTCTCTTTGCTCTTCAGTTAAAGGCGGAGGAGGTCCTTTTCTCGGACCTTTTCCAGGAGGCTGTTGCCCCTCAGAAGGAGTAAAATTCTGGCCTTCTTCATAACCTGCCTGTTGTTCAGACATCCTTTCTTGCCGAGCTGATCTGGCTTCTTCTCTAAACGACTGCTGTGCCTGACGTAACGCTTCTAAATCCTGTTGTTTCTGCTGCATGTTTTCCTGACGGAGAGATTTAAGTCTTTCTTTTGTTTCATCCGCTTTTTGTTTATCTCCTGATTTTAAAGCCTGCTGTAATTCCTGTTTAACCTGTGATACTTCCTGTTTTGCTTCTTGTGCATGAGACTGAATTGTTTGCTTTGCTTGTTCAATTACCTGTTTACCCGAAGAAGTTTCTTCCTGAGCCAATACGTTACTATAAATACTTAAGGACAACACCAAGTTGAGGATTCCAATCCAAAGCCATGCTTTGTATTTCATTCAACCCTCCTGTTTTAAGTTAAACAGTTATTGCGGCTGCATCGCGTTAATCACTTTCATGCTGACTCCCTGATCCATCAGGAATTTAACATCATCTGAACTAAGCTTAAATTTAGAATTTGTCCTTTTCATCATATCTATAATTTCATTATCTGCGACTCCCTCTTTGGTTAAATCTACCACCTTTTGCATGGTCATTGAACCAGTTGACGCGGTGCTGACGGCTTGAGCTGAGGTATCTTCTGTTTTTGGCTTATCAATCTGGCTTCCGATAAGAGCGCCTGTTAAAGCTCCCGCGGCAACTCCTATAGCAGCACCTTCTCCTCCATGATGGCTCTGGTGCCCGATAACTCCTCCTGCCGCGCCTCCTACCAAACCACCAATCACAGAACCTTCAACCACTCTGGTTTTAGTATTCTGGCATCCGGCAGTTACGAAAATAAAACATATCCCTAAAAGAAAAAAAACTAATTGTTTCATGCGCCCTCCCCTTATGAATACTATTTATATTGTCACCGCTGATCTTTACCAAAGATTATCTTTTATCCATTGGTCGGCCTTGCCAATCGCCTCACAAAAATTATGCCCGTCTTTGCCAATGCCTTGCGCCGTGGAACCAGCTCCGCAGGCAATTCCTTTGCCTAATCCCCCGATAGTTTCACAGCCGCTAAGAAAAATACAAAACACAAAAATAAAAACTCCTAACCCCGCCTTTATTTTCAATATTATGTCTTTATCCATTTTTCTAACCTCTCTTTAGTTGTCTCTTTCCCTAAATAATATACCACTTCAAATAACCCAGGGCCAACAGTTTTGCCTGTAAGCGCTACCCTTACCGGGTGAATAAGAACTTTTGTTTCTATGTTCAGCTCTTTTACCACATCACGGAATGCCGCTTCAATATTTTCTATATTAAATTCCTGCAGGCTGTCCAGCCTTTCACTAAAAAGCTTAAATTCACGCGAAAAATCTTTTGATAAAAATTTTTCTTGAGCCTTTGGGTCAATCTTTATATCCTTAACAAAAAAGAAATCCGCCCAATCCACAAAATCATTAATAACAGTTAAACGGCCCTGAAATAATTTAATTATAGATACAACATATTCCCTGTTAAAACCTTCTTTTGGAATATAGCCTTTCTCAATCAAAACAGGTATCAATTCATCAGCCAATTTTTCAGAGTCTTCTTTTTTTAAATATTGATTATTCATCCAGTCAAGTTTATCTAAATCCAGCACCGCGGCGGTTTTATTAATGTTCTTCACATCAAACAATTTTATCGCTTCATTTATATCTATTACTTCACGGTTCTCTCCGGGAGACCAGCCTAATAATAAAAGATAATTAACCAGCGCGCTGGAGAGATATCCCATTTTACGGTAATCGGAAATAGCTGTGGCGCCTTTTCGCTTTGAAAGCCTGCCGCCTTCCTTAGATAAAATAAGCGGCAGATGAGCAAATTCAGGCAGTTTAAAACCTAACGCGCTATAAAACAAAACCTGTTTAGGAGTATTAGAGATATGATCATCACCCCGGACAACATGGGTAATATCCATAGTGGCGTCATCAACCGTACAGGCAAAATTATACGCGGGAGTCCCATCCGATTTAATTAAAACCTGATCTTTTATAACCGAAGTATCAAATTCTATCTCCCCTCGGATTAAATCATTAATTTTAATTTTCTGCGGCTCTACTTTGAATATAATCGCTTCCCCTTTTGGATCTACCTGTTCTTTAGTTTCTGCCTGCCTACCGGCAGGCATAATTTTATGTTCTCCATATGGCGTTCTCTGTTCTTTATCTTCTAGTTTCTGAGTATAAGCCTTGCCTTCCTTAAGAAGTTTCTCGGCAAATTCCCTGTATATATTAAACCGCTGGCTCTGATAATAAAGCTCATCCCAGTCCAAACCCAGCCATTTTAAACTATCCAATATTTCATCTAGATATTCTTTCTCTGAACGCAGGACATCTGTGTCTTCTATTCTTAAAATAAATTTTCCCGATTTCGCTTTTATGTAAAGCCAGTTAAATAACGCGGTCCGAGCGCCGCCTATATGAAGATATCCCGTTGGGCTGGGAGCAAAACGCACTCTAATCATTTTTTTCTCTCTTTTTGAACATCATTATTAATAAAATCAATACCGGAGTTTATAGCCTGATTGTTAATTTCTATTAAATCTCTTTTGTCTTTAGGCGCTATCTGGTCCAATGTTTCTAAAACTACCTGTTTATCAATAATATTTTTTTTCGCGATATAGCAGCCTAAAGCAACCATATTTGCTATTTTAATATTGCCTAATTCCGCGGCAATATCGTAAAAAGGGCATTGTATATTTTGGTTTTTGGTTTCTATTTTTTGCTGGACCAGAGAACTATTTACTATTAACAAACCGTTTTCTTTTATTCTTAACTTAAATTTATCAAAAGAAGGGCTGTTCATAATTATCAAAGTATCAGCTTTATCAACGCAAGGAGAACCTATTTCTTCGTCGGAAACAACCACCATGCAATAGGCAGTCCCGCCCCTAACCTCAGCGCCATAACAAGGCAGCCAGGTTACATATTTATCCTGCTTCATCGCGGCTTGAGCTATTACCTTTCCCAAAAGCATAACACCCTGCCCGCCGGCTCCGGCAATTATAATTTTCTCTGTCATATTCAATCTGCGTAATGTATTCGTTTCTTACTTTATTCTTCCTAATGGAAATACTTCAACCATTTCCTTTTTAATCCAATCCAAAGAATCTTTAGGGCTCATACCCCAATAAGTAGGGCAGGGCGACAATACTTCCACAAAAGAAAAACCTACGCCCGCAATCTGATTTTCAAACGCCTGTTTTATAGCTTTACCTGCCTTAATTACTTCCTGCGGCGAATACAAAGCAACTCTTTCAACATATTTTACTGCCGCAAGGCCGCTTAACATTTCTGAAATTTTTAACGGATACCCTTGAGAAACAGAATCTCTTCCCAACAAAGTAGTAGCAGTCTTTTGCCCCACTAAAGTTGTAGGCGCCATCTGGCCTCCGGTCATACCATAAATAGCGTTATTTACAAATATCACCGTTATATTTTCCCCTCTATTGGCAGTATGAATAGTTTCGTTAGTGCCAATGCCCGCTAAATCGCCATCCCCCTGATAAGTAAATACTATATTATCCGGCCGGACTCTTTTAATACCGGTAGCAACTGCCATAGCCCTGCCATGAGCCGCCTCAGAGCAATCAAAATTCCAATAATCATAAGCAACTACCGCGCAGCCAACCGGCGCCACCGCGATAATCCGCTCTCTGATTTTTAATTCATCAACCGCCTCGGCAACTAAGCGCTGGACAATGCCATGCCCGCATCCGGCGCAGTAATGCGTATAAATATCACGTAAAGATTCTGGACGAGTAAATATCTTATTCATTAATAAATAGTTTGGCAATTTTTATAATCTCTTCTTCCGTAGGAATACCTCCGCCTGACCTGCCCAAAAATTCCACAGGAATTTTACCATTAACAGCTAACTTAACGTCTTCTACCATCTGCCCGTAAGACATTTCTACGACTAAAAAAGTTGTGAGTTGTGAATCATGAGTCGTGAGTTTATTAAATATTTCATTGGGAAACGGCCAAAGCGTTATTGGCCGGATTAATCCAACTTTCTTTCCCTGTGCTCTTAATTGCGTGACTACGCTTTTTACAATACGGGCCATTGAGCCGTAAGCGACAAAAATGATTTCCGCGTCTTCTAAAAACAAATTTTCATAACGCTGTTCTTTTGACTGAATAAGGTTATATTTTTCCTGTAATTTTATATTAAACTTTTCTAATTCCCCTTCTACCATATAAAAAGATTTTACTATGTTAGGATTACGCCCCTTGCAGCCAGTCAACGCCCACTGTTTAGTCAATGGTCGATAGTCCATAGTCGAAAGAGCATTGTTTTTACTATGGTCTATGGACTGTGGACTATGGACTACTATCGGCTCCATCATCTGCCCAAGAATCCCATCTCCTAAAACCATAACCGGAGTACGATATTCATCTGCTAAGTCAAAAGCTAATTGCATAATATCATATGCTTCCTGAACACTATACGGCGCAAGAACGATTACATGGTAATCTCCATGCCCGCCGCCTTTAACAGCCTGAAAATAATCTGCTTGTGAAGGAGCGATATTTCCTAAGCCCGGCCCGCCGCGCATTATATTAACAATAACCGCCGGCAATTCCGCTCCAGCTAGATATGAAATCCCTTCCTGTTTCAGGCTTATACCCGGGCTGGAAGATGAAGTCATAGCCCTTGCTCCTGCGGCAGAAGCTCCAAATACCATATTGATTGCCGCTAGTTCTGATTCCGCCTGAACAAAAGGCCTTCCCAGCTCAGGCATTTTCTTAGCCATATAAGCAATCAATTCATTCTGTGGAGTAATCGGGTATCCCGCGTAAAAATCACACCCTGCCATTATTGCCGCCTCAGCAATAGCTTCGTTACCTGAAATCAATATTTTCATTTATATACCTCTATACAACAATCCGGGCACATAACCGCGCACATCGCACAGCCAATGCATTTTCCGTTATCTTCAAATTCCACACACACAAAACCTTTTTTATTCAATTTATCGCTCTTGCTTATAAGCTTTTTAGGGCAATTATAAATACATAAAAAACATCCTTTGCATTTATCCTGATTAATAATTACTTTAGCCATTAATATTAACCTCTTCTAACGCGGACGCCGAAGAAATAGTCTTTAGTATTTTTTCTGCTATAGCTTCTTTAGTCAACCCGTATTTATCTAAAAAAATCTCCCTTTTACCGCAGGGGATAAATTCGTTTTCAACGCCTAATCTTATTACAGGCTTATTTATAACTTCCATTACCGCACTGCCAAACCCCGAGTCCTTAACGCCTTCTTCTATAGTAAAAATATGCTTTATTCCTTTGGATATTTTTTCTAACAGAGCTTTATCCAGCGGCTTGGCAAAACGGGCATTTATTAAAGTGCCATTGAATCCTTTTTCTTCCATCAATTGCATAGCTTCAAAGGAAGCGGCAACCGTACTACCCAAAGAAATAATTGCGAAATCTTTTCCTTCTTTTAAGACTTCCGCCTTGCCTAATTTTAGCGCGGCAAAATCAGACTGATTATTGAATACTTCCGGACAAAGAGATTTTGGATACCTTATTGACGCCGGCTTACCTGATTTAACCGCGAAATCAAGCATGCCAATTAATTCTTTCCCATCTTTAGGAGCCATAATAACTAAATTAGGAATATTTCTTAAATAAGCGATATCAAAAATACCTTGATGAGTTGCTCCATCATCCCCAACAATTCCGGCACGGTCTAATACAAAAACAACATTCAGATTCTGCAGTGCCACAGCCTCTATAATCTGATCATAAGCGCGCTGTAAAAAAGTTGAATATATCGCGACTACAGGTATTAATCCCTGCCTTGCCAATCCCGCGGCAAAACACACCGCGTGCTCTTCAGCAATACCAACATCAAAAAATCTGTCCGGATACGCGTCACGAAATTTATCTAATCCTGTACCTTCGGGCATAGCCGCGGTTATAGCAACTATATTTTTATTTTTCCTGGCTAAATTAACTATGCCCTCAGAAAAAAATTCCGTATAAGTCTTTGTATTACTCTTTGAGACGGACACGGGCTTCCCAGTCTCAACCTCAAAAGGCCCGGCGCTATGAAACCTTACCGGATCATTCTCTGCAGGAAGATAACCTTTGCCTTTTTTAGTAACCACATGCAGCAATACAGGGCCGTTAATACTAAGAATATTCTTTAAAGTCGGGATCAAAGCATTGATATTATTACCGTCTAGCGGGCCGAAATAACGAAATCCCAATTCTTCAAATAACATTCCCGGGACAAATAATCCTTTCAGGCCCTCTTCAAATTTATTGGCCAGCTTGATAATACGGCTTCCTTTGGGGATACGAGACGAAACAAAACCTTCTAAAGATTTTCTAAAACGGTTATAAATTGGCAAGGATATTATTTTATTAATATATATGCTTAAAGCTCCCGCATTAGGAGCTATACTCATTTCATTAGTATTCAAAATAACCAAGAGGTCCTTTTTAAGATGGCCAGCGTTATTTAACCCTTCAAAACATAACCCGCCGCTTAAAGAACCATCGCCAATTACAGCCGCGACCTTATAATATTGCTCTTTAGGGAGATAATCTCTGGCACAAGCAAGCCCCAAAGCTAAAGATACTGCGGTTGAACTATGCCCTGTGGTAAACGAATCATATTTTGATTCATCCTTGGAAGGGAAACCGCTTAGGCCTTGATACTGGCGCAAAAATTCAAACTCCTTATTTCTTGAAGTCAAAATCTTATGCGCGTAAGACTGATGCCCGACATCCCAAACAATCTTATCTTCAGGAGTATTAAGGCAATAATGAAGCGCTATTGTTAAATCCACAACCCCTAAGCTGGAAGCTAAATGCCCTCCTGTCCGGCAAACAACCTCAATAATCCTCTGCCTGATTTCTTCGGCTAATTGAGGTAATTTATCTACAGGAATTTTTTTTAAATCTTGCGGAGTATTAATGTTATTTAACAACATATGGACTGTTCTAGTTTTACTCATTATCAACTGCTGCTTCAGAAACATCAAATGGCTTTAATTCAAATTCCCCTTTTTTATTTTTTGTTAACAGATCTATCTTCTTTTTAGCAGAATCCAATTTTTGCGTACAAGCGCGTGACATTTCCAAGCCTTCCTGATACTTTTTTAAAGCTTCGTCTAAGGATAAATCGCCTTTTTCCAAATCTTCAACTATTTTCCCCAGTTTTTTTATAGCCTCTTCAAATTTTATTTCTGCCATTTCTAACCTCCTCAATGCTGCTCTTTTTTACTTCTATTACTTTACTTATCAGTTCCCCCGAATATAATTTCGTCCTGATTTCCTCTCCGGTTTTAACTTCACGCGGCTCTTTAACAATTTTACCGTCGGATAATCTAATGGTAAGACTAAAACCCCGTTTAAGTATATTTAAAGGGTTCAGGCTGGACATTTTTTCAGTTAAATTAAAAAACTCTGATTCTTTAAGTTTTATAAAATGATTCATCCGTACGGATATTTGTTTAGCTAAATCTAAAACCCTCTCTTTATATTGTTTAATCATAGCGCGAGGATTTAAAAGTGCTAACTTATTTTTTAAAGCCTCTATCTCGCTTGTTTCTATTTCTATAATATGCGCGGTACTTAAAGCCAACCGGCGTATCAAATCACCGGTTGTATCCTTTAACCTGTCAATAATTTCTGTAAACGATCTTTTTAAATCAATCTTTAACTCTGTAATTTTCTCTTGTAAATCTTCTTTCTTGGGCAAAACTTGTTCTGCCGCGGCAGAAGGCGTAGGCACGCGAAGGTCGGCTACCAAATCAGAAATAGTCCAATCCCGTTCATGCCCAACTGCTGAAATCACAGGAATCGCGGAATTATATATGGCGCGGGCGACTATCTCTTCATTAAACGCCCAAAGGTCTTCTATACTGCCTCCGCCTCTTCCAACAATCATTACTTCTATCCGCTCATCTTTAGCAGAACTTTTATTATAAACATTGAAATCCTTTATAGCCTGAGATATTTCTTCTTTAGCGCCTTCTCCCTGTACTCGGGCAGGGTTAATAATAATATTAACATCTTTAAACCTTCTATCTAAAACTTTCAAAATATCCTTTATCGCCGCTCCATGGGCAGAAGTCACTATTCCAATTTTTGAAGGCAAATATGGTACAGGCCGCTTATGTTCTACGGAAAATAACCCTTCTTTTTCCAGCCTCTCTTTTAATTGCTCTAATGCTAATTGTAAGGCGCCTATACCTTTGGGCTCAATTTTTTCTACTATAAGCTGGTATTGACTGCGGGGGCCATAAGCGGAAATCTTGCCATAGCAGACTACTTTTAGCCCGTTTTCTATTTTAAATTTTACATCTTTATTAGACCTGCCAAACATCGCCGAGGCTAATAACGCATTTTCATCTTTTAACGAAAAATAATAATGCCCTGACGAAGCAGCGCTGAAATTGGAAATCTCTCCTTCAACCCAGAGATAACCAAATGTGCTCTCAAGAATTAATTTAATATCCTGAACAATCTCTGAAACTAAAAAGATACGTTTATCTTCCCGAGATTTTTCCAGTTTCACCCCCGAAGCTCGTTCTTTGTCGGAGTTCGAGGTTGAACCGTTTGAGAAAACAGGATTTTTTCGGTTCAAAAATAAATCTGAGCTATCCTTCGGCATTGTCTTATTACTCGGCTTTTTTGCCCGTAACTTCAGGTTTTGACTCAATGTTAGAGGGATCAGAAACAACAACTTTACCTTTAGGCTCTTTTTTTAATATTATCATTTGCACTGAATAAGCAGGCATAATCAATGTCTCCTTATATGGGCCTAAACAATCTATCTGTTTGCTCTCAACAGGACTAAACGCACAATCCAAACTACAAGAACTATCCACTATATATTTACTATATGAATAATTACCTTCCAGGTTTTTAATATTCAGTTTTACTTCCCGGACAGAAGACATAAAAATATTAGCGTTGTCATTTAATTCTTGTGCTTTTTTTAACATTGCTTTTACTTTATTAGTGGTTTGCAAAGAAGAAATGTCCAATTTATGATAAATTATTTTTTCCAGTTCATCGGATCTAATAAAATTTAAAAGCATTTTTCTTTCAGAATCATTAAGCAGTGCTATATTACGCGAAAGATAATTCCGGGATAAATAAGGGTCTATATAATTATAAATCAAAACTGTAATGGTATCATTACCTTTAGAGGCAATTCCCCCAATAAATTCATCATTTATCTTCGGCAAAATAAATCTATTCTTGCCCAATCCTGCCAGCATCTCTAACACATTAAATATGGATTTAACCCCTCCTTTATAAGCCTGGCTTTGTTTATCAAAAAGAAATACGCCGACGTTTCTTACTACCCTTTCTTTATTATTCTGAAAATCTTCAAGGCAAAAATAAACTTGATAATCCAGGCCTGCCTCAAACATATTATTTATGCGCGCGGGAATAAAACTCGCGCAAATATTAGCTTTTTCCTGCCTCGCGGGCAGAATATTAGCTCCACTGTCATAATTCCATTCACTTATTATTAAAGGCATATCTTTATCAAAACTAAAATAAGAAAGCCATTCGCGTATTAATGCAGCGGGCGTCTTACTGTAACGAGTAACTTCCTGCTCTGCCTTTGGGTCAGTAGAATAAGCGTGCCAGCTTATAAAATCTAATGGCAGATGATAACGGTAACAATATTTAATTAAATCATATATAAGGCTTCTTTCAGGAGTAACAATAGAGTTGCCGTCCGGATTTTGAAACCACCAGCTTGTACTTGGCCCTCCTAAAGGAATATTCACTTTAGTCTCTAACTCCAATTCCCTGACTCCTTCAGCAATAGCCCGGTACATAGCAAGATATTCCTGTTTTCTTCCAAGAAAAAAATCATCCAGGTCAGGGGCGCTCCAGACTTCATACCAAATATTATATCTTTTATTACAACTGAGTTCTCTGATATAGCTTTTTACAAATTCTTTATACGCCCGAAAATCAAGCGGGGGGCTTTTTTTATCCAAAACTTTCCCTAATCCAGCGGGCGTACCGAATAAATCCAGAATAATTATGCCGCCGGCATCAGTTACTCTCTTAAAAATACTTTCATAATTTTCTAACAGTTTTTTTTGTTTATCATTATCTTTGGCGTTTTCATTAATTTCCCAAAAGTTATACTGCAAACGGTATATCCCGCTAAAGCCAATCTCTTTCTGCCAAATATCCAGCACTTCTTTGGCGGCAACTGATTGCGGCCATTCCTTTTCGTAATGTAAACCTCTGCCGCTTAAATCCATATTAGGCTTAAATATCTTAGGCAAAGCTGATGTGTCTGAGTTAACATCCAGATTAATCTCAACTAAATTATCCTGAGCGAAAGAAATAAATGAGAAATGAGAAATTAAAACTAAAATTAAAATTAAAATTTTTGAATTTTTAATGATAACGGACAGGTCACGACCTGTCCCTACTGACTTTTGATTTTTGATTTTACGCATTCTTATAACTTTCTTTGAATTCTTATAATAGATCTTGCCTTTCCTGAAGCTTCATCTATATCAACAACCACGCCATGAAGTTGAATATCTTCCAAAGCCACTTCAAACCTTACGGGGATAGAAGTTAAAAATCTTTCTAAAACATCTTCTATCCTTCTACCTATAACTGAATGATACGGGCCAGTCATGCCTACATCAGCAATGAAAGCTGTCCCTTGAGGCAGAATCTTCTCATCCGCGGTTTGAATATGTGTATGAGTACCTAATACAGCGGAAACCTTCCCGTCTAAAAACCATCCCATGGCAACTTTCTCTGACGTAGCTTCAGCATGCATATCTACAATGATTATTTTAGTTTCTTGCGCCAGCTGTTCACAAGCTCTGAGAGTAGTTTTAAACGGAGACTCTAAAGCTTCCATAAATACTCTTCCCTGAACATTTATCACTCCAACTTTTACACCTTCAAAAGAGGTTTTATATACGCCGCTGCCGGAACCGGGCGCGCCTTCAGGAAAATTTACCGGCCTTAAAATCCGGTCTTCCTTAGTAATAATTTCCATAATTTCTCTTTTTTTCCAGATATGGTCGCCTGAAGTAAGAACTGAAACCCCTGAAGCAAATAACTCTTGGGCAATCCGCGAAGTAATACCTGAACCACCCGCCGCATTCTCGGCATTGGCAATAACAAAGTCCAAAGCATATTCTTCTTTTAATACCGGTAAAAGCTTCTTTACAGCTTCTCTGCCAGGACTGCCTACTATATCTCCGATAAATAGAATTTTCATATTTATTCTGTATACTGCGTAATGCTTTAAATTTTTCATTACACATTACACTTTACAGATCACTCCATTTTATTTATTTCGCGTATTCAATAAATCTGGTTTCGCGAATAACTGTTACCTTAATCTGTCCAGGATATTCCATGCCTTCCTCTATTTTCTTGCGGATTTCCCGGGAAAGGTTTACCGCATCCGCGTCAGCTATTTTTTCAGGCTGTACAATTACTCGTATTTCACGGCCAGCCTGTATGGCATAAGATTTTTCTACGCCCTTAAAAAGATTAGCTATAGATTCTAATTTATCTAATCTCTTTATATAAGTCTCAAGGGTCTCCCTGCGTGCGCCGGGCCTTGCCGCGCTTATTGCGTCAGCGGCTACCGCTAAAACCGCGTACAAGCTTTTTAATTCAACCTCTTCATGATGCGCCTCAATCGCGCTAACTACCTCTGCTGATTCATTATATTTTTTCGCGAGGTCCGCGCCTATTTTCGCGTGAGTACCTTCAATCTGATGGTCAACAGCTTTTCCAATATCGTGCAAAAGCCCTATGCGCCTGGCAAGCTTGACATCTAACCCTAATTCTGAAGACATTACTCCTATAAGAAAAGCTACTTCCTTGGAATGCTGCAACGCATTTTGGCCGAAACTAGTACGGTATTTTAACCTGCCTAATAATTTTATCAGCTCAGGATGTAACCCGTCAACAGCCGATTCAAACGCCGCTTTTTCACCTTCTTCACGTATTTTTTCATCCCTTTCTTTTTTAGCTTTTTCAACTACTTCTTCTATTCTTCCGGGATGGATCCTTCCGTCACTAATAAGTTTCTCTAAAGACATCCTCGCGATTTCTCTTCTTACTGTATCAAAACAAGACAGGCTTACGGCTTCAGGCGTATCATCAATAATAACATCCACCCCTGTGGCCATTTCAAACGCGCGAATATTCCTTCCTTCTCTGCCTATAACCCTGCCTTTCATTTCATCCCCCGGTAAATTCACAACGCTTACCGTAGACTCTGCTGTATGTTCAGCGGAACATCTCTGAATTGCCAAACTTACAATTTCTCTGGCTTTCTTATCCGCTTGATTACGAAGATCTTCCTCGTATTTCTTAAGAACTACCGCTTTTTCAGAATTCAACTCATCGTTTAAACGGCTTAATAAAATTTGTTTTGCCTCTTCCGCGGATAAAGAAGAAATTTTTTGCAGGCGTTCTTTCTCCTCCGCGATTAACTGATGCAGATGGTTCTCTTTTGCCTTTAAAGCATCTTCTTGTTTTTGTATATTCTCCTGCCTTGAAGTTATTTCCTTTTCTTTTGTTTCCAGAAGATTAAGCCGGCGGTCAATATTTTCTTCTTTCTGCGCAAGCCTTTTTTCTAAATTTGCTATTTCTTGCCGCCTATCCTGTGTCTGGCGCTCAAAATCCTGCCTTAACCTATACAATAAATCTTTGCTTTCTAATTCCGCTTCCCGGTGTCTGTCTACCGCTTGTTTTTTAGCCTCTGCTAAAATATTATTGGCTTTGGTTTCAGCATTCCCTATTGTTTTCTCTGCGAAATATTTCCTCAAAAAATACCCTAAGAACGCTGACACCAAGGCCGCCATTAAAATAATAACTATATTCAACATTTGTAAATACTCCTCCCTTGTAACACCAATGGCACTGAAAGAATATAATATATATTCTTAAAATAACTATATATAACGGCTTATAATCCCAAATTTTGCATTAGCAAAATTCGGAATTATTATTAAGCGCTATTCAATTCAGCGTTTTTAGTGATTAAGCAAAGATGACTTTATTGACTTTCTTATCTTCGTTTGTGGTAGGTATTTCTGGTAAGATTTGAAAATTATATGCCAAGCCGATAGACACGGTTTCAGGAGGGATTTGGTGCAAAAAAAAGTCGTAATACCCTTTACCTCTGCCTAAACGGTTACCCTTTTTATCAAAAGCAATTCCTGGCACAATCACAAGATCTAAATTTTCTAAATTAACGAATTTTTTAATCTCCGGTTCGTATATTTCATAAAGCCCCCTTACAAGCTTTGCCTTCTCTGTAAGTATACTTGGCCTCATCATTCTTCCCTTTTCGCATACTGGAACCGAGACTATCTTACCTAATTCTCTAATTTCTTTAATCATTTCCCGAGTTTCAACCTCTCCACCAAACGATATAAAAATCATTACTCTCTTTGCTTTTTTAAAAACTTTGCTTCTAAACAGTTTTTCCTTAATAATCTTACTTTTTCTGTTTCGGAATTCCTCCCTTTGTGTTTTCAACTTTAACAAAATTTTACTACGTATTTGCTGTTTTGTCAACTTCCGGGTTAAAACCGTAGTTTGCTTTACTTTATTATTTGTCTTCATGTACTTGTTTATACCTAATATAATAATCTTCTATGGCTGCCTTAAGCGCTTCTTCCGCCAAGACAGAACAATGTAATTTAGCGGAAGGCAAGCCTCCTAACTTCTCAGTTACTTGCTTGTTAGAAACCTTTAACGCGTCTTCTATAGTTTTGCCTCTTATCATCTCAGTGACCATAGAACTAGTACTTATAGCCGCGCCACAGCCAAAAGTTTTAAATTTAGCCTCAACTATTACGCCGTTTTCTACCTTTATATAAAGTTTCATTACATCGCCGCAAACGGCATTTCCCACCTTACCAACTCCGTCGGCATCAACAATTTCTCCCACATTACGGGGATTTAAAAAATGGCTCATTACTTTTTCTGAATAAAGTTGATCGCTCATTTATTATTCAAACTTAATTTACGCGGTTTGATTATTTTTTTAAAATCCTTTGGCATGCGGATTACTTTCAAAACATGTTTTTTATTCCTTTTATCCAATTCTTTATAAATTAATACCCAAGCGCAGTCTTTTTCATTATCTACTTCGCATTTACCTTTATTCATGCCTCCACAAGGGCCGTTTAAAATTCCCTTTGGGCAAAGTGTAACCGGGCATATACCTTCAGTTACGCCTAAAACACAGTCCGCGCACATAGAACATTTCTCTAAAAAATCCCCTTTTGAATCTACTACCGCGCTGCACAAAGTATTGCAGGCGGGGATTACCGGCACCCCTGTTCTTTGATTATCTTTAATTGACTGAACGCCTAACCCGCAGGCCAATATTAAAACTACTTCCGATTCTTTTAAAACCGCGGTATTTTTTGCCAAATCTATCTTTGTTTTACCAGCTATACAAGGAGCATCCGGGCAAATGGTTCCAACAACCGTTTTGCCTTGCTTTTCCAGCTTTTCTTTCATACTGAAAAGCTCGTCTTTACCTCCGGTTTTACATATAGCCGCGCACTCACCACAGCCAACCAGAAATATTTTGGTATACCCTTTTAAACTATCTATAATCTCTTCAAACGGTTTTTGCTCTGTTACAATCATTACTCCTCCAATGGAGTCCCCTTGGATTAAAACCCGATGTTACCTGTTCTTGCCCCTTCGGGGCGGAATCCCGACCGGCTTCATTCTAAATTTTAGCATGTTTTAAGCTTTTGCTCAAGAGGAAAAGACAGGCTAGTAATGTTATATTTTTGAATTAATTTTATCGAAATAACTCTTGTATTTTTTCTGTTACATAATACTGGGTGTTTCTTCTTACCTTTTGAGAAATAACAAATCCAAGGCGTTCTAATTCCTTTAAATCATTTATAGCGGTTTTTTTTGAAATTTGGTAAATTCTCATGTGCATTTTAGGATTAGTGTAGCTTTCTTTATTTTCATAATAGTATTGCAATAGCTGTATTTGCCTATCCTTCAAATGATATGTCTTTTTAGCCATGCTATTCATTTGTTTATTTTCTATAGCTTTTCTCTTGAGATACATCTGAAAGTCCTTAACGGCTAATTTTATCTTTCTTATATGATAATCGATAAAATATGTTAAATCTAAGTCATCTTGTTCGCTATAAACATAGGCTTTTCTGTACTGAATGGGAGAGCGCTTTATTATAGTTGATATCGGCAAATATGCAAAAGCCCAGTATCCTTTTTTTAAAAGGTACCAATAAAACAATACCCTAGCTAACCTTCCGTTACCATTAGTAAAAGGGTGCAAATAGCCAATCCAAAAATGAATCTTTATGGCTTTCAAAACAGGGTGAATAAAATCCACCGTCTTCATTTTATCATTTGCAAATTCGATAAGCCTATTTATTTCGGTTTCTACAAATGCTATTTTGGGAGGCATATGATAAATAAACTTTTCGTCAGCTACAACAATTCCATCTTTATCAGTTCTAAACTGTCCTTGTTCTTCTTGGGGAACGGTATTTTTAACAATCATCGAGTGCAGTTCAAAAAGCATATTAAGATCTAATTCTCTTTTTTTGTATTCTTGCTCTATTGCTGCCATAGCATTGTAATTATTCAAGATCATATGCTCGGATTCATTCCTAGGTTTTCTTCCTTCTCGTAAAAACTGTTTCGCTAACTGACGAGTGGTATTCGCTCCTTCTAATTGCGAGGAAGCAATTGCTTCCTCAACGACGCCTCGAGAAACAAATCTGAATTTATTTTTTTCATCCATATCTTTAACAGGGGCAAATAGATTCCCCCCTGTATTTAAATCAACCTCGTGAAAAAATTCTTCTAATGTTGGTAAATTAAACATAGTAAAATACTCGCCATTTTCTGCCTTAATAACACTTTTTTTTGACTGAATCCGCCGCGCCATTTTAACTGCTGTCCAAAATTCCTCATGCGTATATTCTTTGGTTATTTTTTTATATTTAAATTTATCCCAATAAATATAACACGGCTGCGAAGTATGTTGTATTAATGAACCAATATCTTCTTCTAAGACAATTTTTGAAATGATTTTTTGTTTATCGATTTTTGAAAAATCCGGTTTTTCTAATTGGAAGAATTCATTCATATTTGAATAAATAACAGGTGTAATCTATACCTTTATTACCCCTATTTTACACCTGTTATTTTCTCCTTAATTTGATATATAACACATTTACTATGTTTTGTCAAGTAATATAGGTGTATATTACACCTATATTACACCTATATTACACCTATTTACTTATATATAGTTAACACTTAAAAAACCAGTATTACATTTATTTAAGCGGTTAAAGTACAGATTATAAAATTAAAGCCCCTCACTGCCGCGCAATCTGTCTAACCTCTGTTTAATTTTTAACTCATGCCCCATATCAGTAGGCTGATAATATTTTACTTTTTTAACGGTATAATCCTGTTGGACATAGTGGCCTTTATAATCATGCGCGTATTTATAGCCTTTACCATGCCCCAGCTCTTTCGCTGCCGGATAAGAAGCATCTTTAAGATCGTCTGGGACTTGCTGGACTCTTGCCTGCTTGATATCTTCTGTGGCTTTTTCAATAGCTAAATAGCTGGCATTTGATTTATGCGCGCAGGCAACATAAATAACAGCCTGAGACAATGGAATCCTTGCTTCCGGCATGCCTATAAATTCCGAAACCTGCAAAGCCGCGTTTGCCAGCACTAAAGCTAACGGATCGGCATTTCCCACATCTTCTGCCGCGCAAATACAAATTCTTCGCGCGATAAACCGGGGGTCTTCTCCCGCGTATAACATTTTAGCCAGCCAGTATACTGCCGCGTCAGGATCAGAACCTCTCATTGATTTAATAAACGCCGACGCTGTATCATAATGCCCATCTTCATCTCTATCGTAGACAACTGGTTTTTTTTGAATAGATTCACTGGCCGCTTCCAATGTAAAATCAATACTCCCAGCACTATCAGGGGTTGTAGTCATAATACCTATTTCTAAAGCGTTAAGCGCGCGCCTTGCGTCTCCTTCAGAAGACTTTGAGAGAAATTCAAGCGCTTTTTTATCCGCCTTAATTTTAAAATCACCTAAACCTAAATCTTTATTACTTAAAGCTAATTCAAGTATTTTAAAAATTTCTTCTTCGCTTAACGGCTTTAATTCAAATACCATAGAGCGGGATAACAATGCCGCTCCCAGATAAAAATATGGATTATGTATAGTCGCCCCTATTAAAATAGGATTGCCGCTTTCCAGATCAGGCAAGAGCACATCCTGCTGCGATTTATTAAACCGGTGGATTTCATCAATAAAAAGTATTGTCTTCTGCCCGGAGTCCAAATAATTCTTGCGGGCGGCAGAAATATTTTTTCTTAACTCTACCACATTTGAAACAGCCGCGTTAATAATGATATAATTTGCTTTGGTAACACTGGCTATGCACCAGGCTAAAGAAGTCTTTCCTGTTCCCGGCGGGCCAAAAAGTATTAAAGAACTTATTCTATCGGCTTCCACAGCCCTGCGAAGAAGCTTCCCTTTGCCTAAAATATGCCCCTGCCCCACAAATTCTTCTAAGTTAGCAGGCCGCATACGTACAGCCAAAGGCTGAAGTTCTTTTTTAATTTCTTTATTCTCGGTTTGAAACAAACCTGCTTTTTCCGTATCTTTATCTTTTTTCATTAAAAAATCTACCTTTATCATAAAAAAATCCCCGCACTGTGCCGTTGGACTGATGGGACTGAACCGTTTTGGTTCCAGGTGGGTGCCTTCCTATTGAAGCATTCGCGACAACAGAGTCAAGCTCCCTTATTATTGGTGTTGGTTCAATAATTATCAGTTCCCCGACGAGCACGGCAGGGATTTCAAGTAATATTGTTTGCGTAAGAAGTATAACATATCCCGCAAAATAAATCAATCTCAACTAAAGTAAGGGTTTTCCCATTTTTCCCAACGTGTCATTCAGGCTGTGTCGTAATTGCATTTTCGGTAGCCGCTCCGTAAGCGGAGCGTTTTACCAGCGTCGGAAACGCCCCGCCAAGGCGGGGCGGCTACCGCGTTAAAATATAGATTGTGACACAGTCTGATTACGAGAAGGGCGAAGCCCGACGAAGCAATCTTAAAAACAGGATTGCTTCGCTCGTTTCACTCGCTCGCAATGACACTAATTTGGACAGCAATTATATCAAATCATAACAAAATTCTAAGGAAGGTCCAACAACTAAATCATTTTAAATGATAAAGTGTTACCTGATTTTAGCATCAAACTTGCTTGTCAAAATTTCACAGGCAGCGGAATGTATCACATTAATTTCAGCATCGGTTAAAGTTCTGTCTTCACAGAGGTAAAGGCAGGAAATAGTCAAACCTCTCTGGCCTTGGGGGATTTGCTTGCCTTTATAATAATCGGTAATTTTAACTTCAAACAATAAATCTCCAGCCCGATCTTTTATAAGCGACAGCATCTCTTGAAGGTTAATATTTTCTTTAACCACCAAGCTTATATCACGGGATATACCCGGATACTTTGGCAGAGGAGAATATTTAATTTTTGGACGCGCGAAAGTCAAGATAGTCTCCAGAAAAATTTCCGCGGCAAAAACATCTTTATTGCTTATATCAAAATTATCCAAAACTGTTTTTTGTATTTTTTGCATTACTCCTGCTTTTTTCCCCCCGATAAATATTGCAAAATACTCTCCCTTGAGAGTAAACTTATAATCACTGACTCCCAACCTTCCAAATAAAGTTTCCAATACGCCTTTTAAATATAAAATTCCTATTTGTTCTTTTACCGCGCCCTGTTCAAATAAAAAAGATTCTTCGCCGCATAAAACAATCCCTAGAACCAAATCTTCTTTGGGCAGGCCGTTTGAAGATAAAGAATAAATTTTGGCTATTTCAAAAAATTTAACGGCTGTTTGTTTCTGGTTTAGATTATACGCCAGGCATTTAATCATAGAGGGAATAATAACAGGCCTTAATATCTCCTGCTCCCTGCTTAAAGGGTTTAATATCTCAAGCGGCTGGGGATAAAGTTTTTCCCAGCCTGCCAATAATTTACGGTCTATAAGGCTATAAGTAACTATTTCGCTTAGCCCTAACCCCTGAAGAATATTTTTTATCCCGGGGATAGAAACTTTTGTTCCTGAATCGATTATCTGAGGATTAAGACGAGGAAGGCTTACTGGTATATTTTCATAACCAAATATTCTCGCCAATTCTTCAATTAAATCTACCGGCTGTTTAACATCCTGCCTGTAACAGGGGATTCCTATTTTAAAACTTTTAGCGCTTCTTGAAATTATCTTAAACCCTAAAGCTTGCAAAATATTTACTATCTGTTCTTTTTTTATTTCTATTCCTAATACCTTTTTAATATTATCAAACACTAACTCTATAATTCTATTTTTCTTCTTAATAATTCCTGAAGACTTCAATAAAACTTCCTGCCCGCAAGAAAATTTACCTTCGGTAAATAACTTTTTACTTCTAGTGAAATTTTCAGTGGTGTGGGAAAGTATTTTATACTTTTCTATACCGCAAGAAATTTCATTTATTAATTTTACCGCGTATTCAGAAGATTTTTCAACTGTCTCAAAATCCACTCCTCTTTCAAACCTGTATGAAGAATCTGTTTGAAGCCCTAATTTC
>JBDRLG010000113.1:0-3526 GCA_043813255.1 Candidatus Omnitrophota bacterium | reverse complement strand
TATTCTTTATCTGCTGAGGCATTCGCGAAAAAGTTTTTCGGCGGCTGCGGAACTCGCCGAAAGATTCCGAAAAACTTTTCCGCTCATAAACCAGCCTCTTAATGCAGCTAAAGAATACAAAACAAGTGAGCAAGTGAGCTTTTTACATATCCAGTTATTTATCAAAGATTTACCATAATTGCTCCACAATATTCACGAATGACTCTACTTTTCTATGGACCCCGCCGATGCGGGGTGTCTGTTAATGGGAATTTTTAGATGAAAAAAAATAAATTTAATGTTTGTCTGGTAGGAGTTGGCGCGGTTGGTATTGAAATGCTGCGTGTTTTAAAACAGCGTAAGTTCCCTATAGATAAATTGCGTATCTTCGCGCGTTCGGCCAGAAATATTAATATTGACGGTATAACTTATTCAGTAGAGCCTATATCTAATGAGGGTTTTGAGGGAATAGATATTGCTTTATTTGCCGGGACAGAAGGAGAAAAGGGCGCGGCAGTTACTTACGCCCAAGAAGCGGTAAAAAGAGGGGCGGTTGTTATTGATAATGGCGCGGACTTTCGCATGGACCCAAATGTGCCTTTAGTTGTCCCGGAGGTAAACGCTAAGGATGTTAAAAGCCACAAAGGTATTATAGCTAATCCTAACTGTTCAACTATACAGATGGTAGTAGCTTTATGGCCTATTTATAAAAAATTCGGCTTAAAGAGGGTAATTGTTACTACTCTTCAGGCCTCTTCAGGTGCGGGAAAACAGGCAGTTGATCAGTTGAAAACAGAAATATCTAAAATTGCCGCTGAAGGGTTTAATAATATAAATATAGATTTAGAAAATAAAGCTATGGCTCAGCAGTTGGCGTATAATGTTTTTCCGCATATAGGAGGCTTTAGTGATGGCGGTTATACCAGTGAAGAATGGAAACTTGTAAAAGAAACACATAAGATTATGCATGATAATAAAATTAAAATTTCCGCTACTACTGTCCGAGTGCCGGTAAGGACCGGGCATTCAGAATCCGTTTATATTGAGACTAAAGAAATTGCCAGCCCTGATCAAGTAAGGAATTTATTGAGTAAATCTCCGGGAATAATTGTTATAGATGACCTTAAAAATAACCTTTATCCCATGCCTAAAGATGTTGAAGGAAAAGACGAGACTTTCGTAGGCAGGATACGAAGTGATTTTTTTGTCAAAAATGGTTTATGGCTTTGGGTTGTTGCCGATAATTTACGTAAGGGAGCGGCTACTAATGCCGTGCAAATCGCTGAAACTTTAATAAGATGAGGTCAAGGAATGTCCCAATTGTTCAGCATAATGCTGGACAATCGGGATCTCGATGCCCCGGCAGTATGTCGGGGCCGTCGGGACGTAATATCCGGCTCAAAATAGAATACGACGGCACAAATTATTGCGGCTGGCAAAGACAGAAAAGTCCACAGTCCACAGTCCATAGTCAACAGAAAAAAGCCATACAAGAAGTCATAGAAGAAACATTGCATCAAATTCTGAGAGAAAAAATTCGCCTTATTGTTTCCGGCAGGACGGATGCCGGTGTCCATGCGAAAGCTCAAACCGCGAATTTTTTCTGTAAATCAGCGATAAATATAAATAAACTGCATCAATCTATAAATGCTTTGCTTCCGGAAGATATAGCAGTTAATAAAATAGAAGAAGTGCCGTTAGATTTTCACAGCCGTTTTTGCGCTAAATCAAAAGTTTACCGGTATACTATTTTAAACAGCTGTTTTCGCAGCGCTCTTTTGAGAGATTATGTTTATTTTACACGTTATCCGTTAGATATAAAACTGATGCGTGGTGAAACGAAGTGCCTTTTGGGCAGGCATGATTTTAAGGCGTTTTGCGCCTCTGCCAGCGGAGCCAAAACTACAATCAGAAAAATAAAAAAAATATCTATTAATCGTAATTTCTATACGCTATCCGCTAAACGCTATCCGCTTATAATAGTTGATATAGAAGCGGATGGTTTCTTATATAATATGGTTAGAAATATAGTGGGTACGCTTATAGAAATAGGCAGGGGCCGTTTCTCAAAAGGAAGTTTAAAGAAAATCCTACGTTCTAAAAATAGAAAAATAGCCGGGCCGACAGCGCCTGCTAAAGGATTATGCTTATTAGAGGTTAAATATTAATTCGGAAATTATTTGAAAAAAATATTGACTTAATTAAAAAATATGATATACTTATTGTTCTACTAAATTTCAGGAGAAAGATTAATGAAAAGAACATATGTGGCAAAAAAAGAAGATATAAAAAGAGATTGGTATATTTTTGATGTTAAAGATAAAGTTTTAGGAAGAATAGCCACTAAGATAGCTGTAGTATTAAGGGGAAAGCATAAAGCTATATTTACTCCTTATGTGGATACGGGTGATAATGTCGTGGTTATTAACGCTTCTAAAATCAGGGTTACCGGCAGAAAGGCCAGCCAAAAGGTATACCGCCGGTATTCAGGTTATCCCGGAGGCCTTAGAGAAGTAACTTTAGGCAATATGCTTTCAGATAAACCGGAAAAAGTAATAAGGTTAGCAATCAGCCGTATGCTTCCGGGCGGGCCTTTAGGCAGGGATATGATTAAAAAATTAAAAGTTTATGCTGATGATAAACATCCGCATAAAGCTCAGAATCCTAAAGTTTGGGAGATAAAATAAACATGAATGAAATAGTAAAAAATATTATGGTTGGCAGGCGTAAAGAAGCAGTGGCCAGAGTTAAACTTATACCCGGTAAGGGCGGTATATTAGTTAATGGTGTTTCTTCTGATAAGTATTTTATTCGAGAAACAGACAGGATTATCCTGAAGCAGCCGCTTATCGTGACTAATACCGCGTCCCGTTATGATGTTATAGCTAATATTAAAGGCGGAGGCCCTACTGGACAAGCAGGTGCTTTGCGGCATGGAATATCCCGGGCATTAGTAGCGCTGGATCCTATAACAAAGGATGTGCTGCGTAAACAGGGTTTTCTGACGCGTGACCCCCGTATGAAAGAAAGAAAAAAATATGGGTTGAAAGGAGCGCGTAAACGTTTCCAATGGACTAAGAGGTAATGATTTAATATAAAATTAGTTTATATAATTCTTCAGAAAGCCCCACTTACAAAGTGGGGCTTTCTTATTAATAAGTAACGTGAGTTCGATATGACTGTTGCGAAATACCTCAAATTTGGGTTCTTTCGTAAATATTGTGAACTTTAGCGTTCTCCCCCTTGTTTTGTATTTTTTATCCCGTTTTTTGCAATAGAAATCTTATCGGGATTACCCCGACGAGCACGATTAAATCCAAATGGATTTAATCGGTCGGCCCTATCCCGCAAGGGACCCCGCCAACGGCGGAGTCCCAACGGGACGTGGCGGGCAAATTTTGCTAATGCAAAATTTGGGTTTATCTGCTGAGGCATTCGCGAAAAAGTTTTTCGGCGGCTGCGGAACTCGCCCGTCGGCTCTTACGAGCCAGGACGGGCTCAAACAGTCCTCGCCGAAAGATTCCGAAAAACTTTTCCGCTCATAAAC
>JBDRLG010000112.1:0-2821 GCA_043813255.1 Candidatus Omnitrophota bacterium | reverse complement strand
AGATACGGTACAAAAATATGAAGCATTGGGCCTGGCCATATTTGTGGCTATACCGCTTCCGATAACTGGTGCCTGGAGCGGCGTAGTAGCCGCATCTTTATTTAAAATTAAATTTAGATACGCATTTATTGCGATACTAGCCGGTGTTCTTAGTGCCGGTTTAATAGTCTCGAGTCTCTGTCAACTAGGTATCATTAGTTGGAAGGCGGTAGTACATTGATACAGGTATACACTGGTAACGGTAAAGGAAAAACTACAGCAGCATTGGGATTAGCAATAAGGGCGGTTGGGGCGGGATTAAAAGTATTTATTGGACAATTTATAAAAGGTAGGAATTACAGCGAGCTAAATGCTTTAAAAAAAATTAAAAATATAAAGATTGAGCAATTCGGAAGGGATTGTTTTATTAAAAGAGAGCCGAACAAGAAAGATATAGCAATAGCAAGAAGCGGGTTAGAACGAGTGAGAAAAATTATATCTATAGGAATTTATGATATGGTAATATTGGACGAAATCAATGTGGCTTTAAGACTTAAGCTCCTCAAATTAGAAGATGTCATTTCGCTTATCAAAAACACTTCCCAAAAAACAGAACTGGTTCTTACTGGCCGCAACGCTCATCCTGAGATTTTAAAAATCGCTGATTTAGTAAGCGAAATAAAAGATAAAAAGCATTATTATAAAAAAGGCATAAGGGCAAGAAGAGGTATTGAGTATTAAACAGAAGCCTTGGAATCCGGTATTTATATTAATTTTGTCATTTGCGTTTTGTCATTTGACATTCAATATCGATGTATGTTTTTCAGAAGACCATACCCCAAGATACATTTCTCTTGCTCCTTCAACTACCGAAATCTTATTTGCCTTAGGGTTAGATGAAGAAATAGTAGGTGTAAGCACTTACTGTGACTGGCCCCCGCAAGCAAAGAGCAAAGCAAAAATCGGGGAATTCAGCCAGGTCAATATCGAGATGGTCCTTTCTTTAAAACCGGATTATATATTCTGTACCGGCCTTGAGCAAACCGGAATAATCAGGGAATTGAAGCGACTAAAACTAAAGGTTTATGTTGCTGACCCAAAGAATATTGAAGAGTTAATTAATTCGATTAGGGATATCGGTAGAATTATCAATAGAATTAAAGAGGCGGAAGGCTTAATTAGAGATATGGAGAATCAAATTGAAGAACTATCTTCCAAGGTAAAACTAATCCCTCAAGAGAAAAGGCCGAAAGTGTTTATTGAGATTTGGCGCGACCCTTTAACAACAGCAGGTAAAGGCTCTTATATCGACGAATTAGTTAGTTTGGCAGGTGGCATAAATATCGCTTATGACACCAAAAGACCATATAGTATTTTCAGCCAGGAAGCAGTAATTAAACGCGATCCGGATTGTATAATTCTTGCCTATATGGACAAAGAAAAGCCCGCGAAGTTGGTAGGAGAAAGGTTTGGATGGAAGGGGATATCCGCAGTTAAGAATAATCGTTTATATAACGATATTGATCCTGATGTATTGTTACGGCCCGGGCCGCGTGTAGTTATAGGTCTTAAAGAAATCTACAAAAGATTATATCCATGAACCAACATTTAAAAAAGAAAATTATAATTTTGTTTACTATATTAATTTTCGTTATCTTATTGGGTGTCTTTAAGGGGTCGGTAAATATTGCTTTTACTGAATTGCTGCTTAAGGCAAATCAGCCTATTTTAAACCTGAGGTTCTTTCGCATTATGCTTGGGATAGTGGCAGGAATGGGCCTGGCGGTTTCAGGAATAGTGCTGCAGGCAATTTTAAGGAATTCTCTCGCCGATCCTTATCTATTGGGCACTTCAAGCGGAGCAGGGTTAGGGGCAGTAATAGCTATAACAATGGGCGCCTCCAGGATTTATCTTCCCGGGGCCGCGTTTATAGGCGCTATTTTAAGCATTATTTTGGTCTATAACTTAGCTAAACAGAATAACAAGATTATGCCGCAATCGCTGATACTTTCCGGAGTTATTGTTTCTGTTGCGCTCTCAGCCATAATTGTATTTTTAATTTCTGTATCCGGAAACGAAGCGCTGCGCGGAATGACCTGGTGGCTGTGGGGTAGTCTTCAGGTATATGATTTTAAGCTCCTGCTTATAGTTTCTTTAATTGTTTTCTTCGGCATAGCTGTAATTTATATATTCGCGCAGGACTTAAATGCCATAAGCATAGGTGAAGAAGAGGCAATACATTTAGGAATAGATGTAGAATCCGTAAAAAAGATTCTAATGTTGATTACTTCCTTAATTACTGCAAGCCTGGTCTGTATTTGCGGGATAATCGGCTTTGTGGGACTGATGATACCGCATATGATGCGTTTAATTGTCGGACCGAATCATAAAATTCTGATTCCGACAACCTGCGTGGCAGCAGCAATATTTATGGTAGTCTGCGATACTTTTTCGCGGACCATTTTCCCTCCTATAGAAATACCTATAGGAGTTATAACCGCTATCCTTGGGGCACCGACATTCATATTTCTGTTAAAGATAAAACAAGGGATTAAATAACATTATATGGATATTTTATTAAAAATAGATAATCTAAGCGGCGGATATCATAAAACGACAATAATAAAGGATTTTTCTTTACAGGTAAAGAAAGGTGATTTTATAGGGGTTATTGGCCCGAACGGCTCCGGCAAAACTACCTTATTACGCTTAATGAGCCGGGTATTGCTTCCCAAAAGAGGTAACATTGCGCTTAAGGGTAAAAATATCGCTCGTATTGAATTAAAACAATTCGCTCAGTCGGTTGCCTTTGTACCTCAGGATACAATAATTAACTTTTCTT